>CAYYUL010000001.1:0-5514 GCA_964474915.1 uncultured Candidatus Saccharibacteria bacterium
TTTCCGGAGATGCGGCGTACGTGATTATGCAGGGCAATGCCCTCCACGGTTCCGTGGGCGTTGCCGAAGGGGACATTTGCAGTCTTACGGGCCACTCCAGGAAGCAAGAGTATCTCTTTCATGGTACGGGGAACTTTTCCGTGGAATTTCTTCTTTACCATCTTGGCAGAAGCAAGGATATTTTTTGTTTTTGCCCGGTAGAATCCCGCAGGCCTCACGTATCTCTCAAATTCCCTGGGATGTGCCTGCACGTAATCCTCCAATCTGGGGTATTTCTTAAAAAGCCTGGGAGTAATCTCGTTTACCTTCTTGTCTGTGCACTGGGCAGAAAGGATGACGGCGACCAAAAGCTCCCAGTTGTTTGAATACGTCAATGCTATCTTTGCCGTAGGGAAAAGCCTGCCCAGAGTATTGAAGATTTTTGAGACTCTCTGCTTACGCTCTCCAAACCCTCTCATTGAATGCGTTGTCCTTGTTCTTCAACATTTCCTGGGCGAGCATGATTCTCAATTTCAGGAACAGAACTTGAAGATGGACACGCCGCAAATTCACAATTAGGACCTGTGCGGCCTACAGATGAACCATCCGGGCATATCTTCGCTTCCTTGGTGCACTTTACCTGTCTTTGCTGGATAATCCCTGCGAGGTCTTGCACGTAGCCCTTTACATGGCCAATGTGCGTTTTTGCCGTCACAAAATCCTGCTTGGAAAACGCACCTCTCGCATATCCAAGATGCTCTTTTGCGAGAGCCAAAAGCGCCTCCGCCTTTGTTTGAAGCTCTGGAGATAAGTTCTTTGTTCCAAGGATCCCCTCATAGCGCGATATTTTTGCGGCAAGCTCATCCAGGTGCTCTTGTATATCCTCTGCGTCGGGTTTTTTCAGTTCTTCAATTCTCCGAAGAGCATTCCGCGCCAATACTTCCGCGGATCTTGCCTGGCCGAATGCCTCTCCGTATTTCTGGTCTGCGAATGCCGCGGTTGCAGAATCCAAGCGGCTCTTTGCCTGCTTGAAAGCAGTGGCAAGGGCTGAGGAAGGGTCTTCTGCAATCTTTGCCTCAAGTTTTTGCAGGGCTTGTGTTGCGCGCTTGATCTGCTCCTGTGCTTTTCCCTTGGAAAGAGATCCTTCATTATCTCCTTTGTCGTCGTCTTCAAGTTCTTCTCCAGCCTCGCGCAGCGCCTCTGAAACCCCTCTCCCTGCTTTCTCTCTCAGCTCTTCAAGAAGAATGGAGCGATGCACCGCGTCTCCCGGCAGGCGCGAAAGCTTTTCTTTCAGCGCCTCTGCATCTTCCCGATCAAGAACTCCCGCAATATCTTCATGAACCATGGATGAAAAACTCTCCCTAAGGCGCTCTAATGAATTCTTCACTTCTTCGGGAGCTTTCTCTGAAATCCGATCAATGATCTCAAGAGAGCGAATGCTTTTTAATTCTCCGCCCTTTCCTTCCACAAGCGCCTTCTCTAATCGCGCGACGAACTTTGCCGCGTCATCTTTCTTGATTGCCTCTCCTGTCGTTTCCTCAACCCTTTCTTTCGCCTTCTTGATCGATGCCTTCACCTCTTCCTTGTCTATCTTCACCGCTATCTCATCAAAAAGTTTTTCGTGCTTCACCATGCGCTCTGCAAGTTTGTCTAGAAGCTTATCTACGTTTGGATTCTGCGAAGTCTCTTTCAAAGACTCAAAACGGACTTTCAATGCTTCCTGCGCTTTCTGGTAATTCTCGACTGCCTTTTGCACAGCCTTGCTGCCCTGTGTATTCTGCGTCTTCTTGACTTCGGCCGCCTTCTCATTCGTGATCTTGAGCTCAAGTTCTGCTTTTGCTACCGAATCAAACGTAAAGACGCGCTGCAATCCCCGGGTCAATTCCTTGAAAAAGTAGAAAGGAGATGACGGAAGGATTCGAGGATCTCCTGCCTGCAAATCCTCAAGGGAAACCGTTTCTTCCTGGGAAACAGTTTGGGCAAATGCCTGCCCCGCTGCAAGAAGGGCAAAAAGCGAGAAACACACAATGAATTTATGCATGATGCGTATGAGTTAGTAATAAAGAATGTGGATATATTGTACCTTACGCCTCAAAAGGCTGTCCAGTTTCTAAAGCAGCGAACGAGATACCATGCTCTTTTAAGTGCGCTCTCGCCCTCTCATACAAGTTCTTTCTTGCTTCGTCTCTCCAGTGCCAGTCGTGTATGGGCAACACAAGCTTTGGCTTCAAGAGAACCGCTTTTGCTATTGCCTGCACAAAGCTCCCCCACGGGGCCTGCAAGGGCAGCGCGAGGATTTCTGCGGTCTTCTCAAAATGCAGGGAATCCCCTGGATGCAAAAATCTTCCCCAAAGGGTAAAAAGCGTGTTCTCGGGAATGCTCTGGTTCTCAAGAAGTTGTTCATGGGGAGCAGACTCCATGGAAACGAACTCATTCCCTTTGGAAGAAGCTTCTATGCCTTCCCTTTCCAAAAGAGCTGCTACCGAGGCGTTGCTTAGGATCTTGAGGTCGGGAAACTTTTCTGCGAGGAGCCGTACGAAAGGAATATCCAGGTGGTCTTGATGCTCGTGGGTGATAAGGAGAACATCAACCTTCTTCAGATATGCGATATCAAGATCATTGTGTTCCGTGGAGTACGTTCCGGGATCAAAAAGAACGGTCTTTCCTTGTTCCTCCACAAGGAGACACGAATGCACGTATTTCGTTATTCTCATAACAGTTCCACTCTACCAAAAAATCGCCTTCGTGGCGATTCTTGGGATTGCTATCTCACAAAGAGGAAGGGTATTGCTGCTGTTGCTGGATTTGCTGCTGAAGTTGTTGTTGATACTGCTCCTGGTACTGCTTCTGAAACTGCTCCTGATACTGTTGCCGATATTGATCCTGGGAAGAGGCGCCGTCTCCAGAAGAAGGAACCTGCGGTATCAGCCCTTCAAACTGCTTTAATGTTTCAGGAGGAATCATCCCTCCTTCCGGAGGCATGCGCCCTTCAAAATCCGTGCCGGGCATTCCTCCCTCCGGGAACGCGGATCCTCCGCATTGTTCCGGATGTGCCTGGCAATATGCCTGGCATTCTTCCTGGGATGTGCAACCGCCAGGGCCTCCCTGAAACTGTCCCCCAGGCATATTCCCCTCTCCTCCTTCCATTCCAGGAGGCGGCCCTTGCGGCATATTTTCTTCAAAACATGTTCTCATTGCCTCTCCAAGCTGGGGATTTGGGGTGAATTGCCCTGAACGGATCTTCTCCAGTACTCCAGCCCCTACTTTCTCTTGCAGGCAGGAAGCGACTTCCGGAGGAGCTCTGTCTAAACCCTCTTTCGCCTGTTTCATGCCCTCTTCCATATTGGTAAGATCCTCTTGTGAAATGAGGCCGTGCTCCTTGCCGAATTGAAAACATGCTTCCTGGTTCGCGGGATCGTTGCAAAATGCCTCACATTCGTCTCTTCCTTTGCAGTCGCCAGGCCCCTTGCCTCCCGTTTTCAAAAACATTTCCTTCTCTTCTTCTGTCATAAAGCCTGCCTGGGTGAATTTGTCTGCGCATTCTTGAATGTTTGATTCGTCAGCGCAGTATGCCTCGCACTGCTGTTTCCCCTTGCAGTTGCCCGGCATTCCTCCTTTCGCCATCAACGACATCATCTTGCGCGCTTGTTCTGCCTCTTCCGGAGGAATAAATCCTGCCGCTACTGCAAAATTAAAGCATGCCTCCATATGGGATTCTTCCTGGCAATATGTTTCGCATTGCTGTTTCCCTTTGCAGTTTCCCGGCGTCTCAACTCCTGCCTCAAAAGCCTTGAGAACCTGCTTTGCCTCTTGAAGCTCCTGCCCAGACATAAAGCCCGCCTTCTCTGCAAAATCTATGCATTCTTTCATGTGCGATGTGTTATTGCAGTATGCCTCGCATTCATTCTTATTCCTGCAACCTCCTGGAAGCTGCGCGCCTGATCGCAATGCCTGAGATACCTTCTTTGCCTCCTCAAGTTCTTCAGGAGGCATCAAGCCGATACGCTCTGCAAAAGCTAAACACTCTTCAATGCGGGAAACATCTGCGCAGTAATTCTCGCACTCTTGCTGCTTTGGGCTTCTTCTTTCGAAATCAACTTATGGCGCTCCGCGAACGCAACGCAGGCTCCCATATTGTCAGGGTCGTCGCAATATGCTCTGCACTCTTGTTCGTTCTGGCAGTTTGCGAGCTCTGGTACTGGATATGAAATATCGGCTGTTTCCTGCGCAAAGACCACATATCCCGCAGCTCCTAGCAGAACAAGAAAAGAAACGAGAAAAAAAGGTATGGTGGAACGCATATTGATTTATTGAAACGGATTTTTATACAACCCTTCAAAGGGATTCGTCTTTGCCTGCTCTAACGGATTCGTTTCCACTTGGAACGGGTTGGTTTCCGGAAGATTCTCTGCGGGATTCTTTCCCTGCTCATAGAGATCTCCGCCAAGTCCCGCCTGTTCTTCTTTTTGTATTGGCTCTAGAGTCGGCTTCTGGAGTTTTTTCAAAATAAAATATCCGCCGGCTAACGCGGCGATCAAAAGAACGGCTGCAACAAGAGGAATGAAACGCTGTCTGTCCATGGGATGTATTCTATCAGTATAGAAGAAGACAAGAAACGCTGGCAAGCAAAGTTATCCCCTGTTCTTGCAGGGACGGCAATGCTTTGATAGAGTACAGCCAGCACAATTCATCAGTCATAAAGGAGGCCCGGAAAAGATGTCGCGCAGTCAGGTACGCATTGCAGTCACGGGAATGGGAGCAATCACGCCTTTCGGAGGCACTCAAGAAACCTTGAACGCGGTCTTTGAGGGCAGATCTGCGATCACCTCTCTTCCTCCGCAATTCTCCATGTGCCCCACGCACATTGGGGGTTTTGCGGCACATTTTGACCTTCAAGACTATTTTGATCCCCGGGAAGCAAAAAGGCATACCAGCCGCACCGAACGGGTAACGCAGTTGGCGCTCGCTGCAGCAAAGCAAGCCCTCGTATCGGCTGCACTTTTGCAAGGGGACGGAATGTTGCCTTCTCATTTGCAAACAAAAACAGGTATTGTGATGGGGAGCGGAAGCGGCTCTCTTCTTCTGATAACAGCTCTGGGAGCAGATATAAAATGGGTACAGGATGCGTCAGATGAAGAAGATCGACAGCGGAGATTCCAAGAGCTCGTAAAGAAACACCTGAACAGTGCGGTAAGCGGTCTGTCAGACGCATCAAGTTTTTATCCCGCAATGGTATTCAAGGCACAAGGGCCAAGTGCCTGCGTCGTCAAGGCGTGCGCCACGGGAGCGGGAGCGATTGAACTGGCTGCGGAAAAGATTCGAGCCGGCATAGTTCCTGTGATGATTGCCGGATCTACGGAAGAATTGAGTCCGGGAACTTCTCTCATCTTCAGCTCATATGCGAGAAGAGGAGCGCTTTCGCTCAACAACGGTGATCCTCCGGGGGCAAGCAGGCCATTTGACAAAAATCATGATGGATTTGTCCCTGCAGAAGGCGCGGGAGTGCTTGTTCTTGAAGAAATGGAGCATGCGAGA
>CAYYUL010000001.1:5524-17392 GCA_964474915.1 uncultured Candidatus Saccharibacteria bacterium
GTTGGAGCGGGAGAAACCACCGACGCGAGCCATCTTACGGATCCCGATACGGCAAGCCAGGCAAGATGCATGTGGATTGCGGCAACAAACGCAGGTTTGAGGATACCCGACAAAAGCCAACTTCTCTTCAAGGCGCACGGCACTTCTACCGTCGCGGGCGATGCAAGCGAACTGAACGCGATCAAGCTTCTGCTGAAAGCGCTCGAGTACGATCCAGAACATGTGGTTCTCACGGCTCCGAAAAGCATGCTCGGGCATATGCTTGGAGCTGCGGGATCGGTTGAAGCCATTATTGCCATTGAAGCTCTCACGCGCCAACTGGCGCCGCCCACCATCAACCTCCAGGATCCAATCCCAGAGACTCTCGTCTGCGAGAAAACTCACGAGCACGGCGATGAATGCCATCTTGTAATTCCTCGCCGCCCCACTCCGATACGAACGCTGTATGCGCTCTGCAATTCTTTCGGATTCGGAGGGCAGAACGTTTCTCTCGTTTTTCAAAAAGTATTGTAGCAGGGTTAATCCCCTGCTTTTTCTTTTAAATGAGTTTCTTGAATTCCTCCACCATGGGAACCTGTTCGGGTTCTGTACCGTACAATTGCGAAGTGTAGTATGCCGTCCAGTCAGCGAGCAGCAAAGAAGAAAACATCTGGAACATATCGGTGGGGCCCTCCAGAGAAATCCTTTCCACGAGAAGCCCTCTCTGCTCAAAGAGCTTCTGCAACACCTGCATGCGCTTTTTTATCTGGCTTTGGTCGTCCTTGTCTTCCAGAAATATGAACGCAAAGCGCCCTATAAGATCTTTCGTGCCTTCCGCCACGTCAAACCCGGTCATTTCATTGTGGTTGAGTTCCGGAAACACGTTCAGGAATGCCGGGATCTTTGAGGATTCGTTGAACGTGATCTTCCATATATAGGCAATGGGAGCGTTCTTTCGGGAACTGTAGATTACAGGAACTCTGCCCGGCAGTTTTTGAGCCAGCTGTTTCCCCTCTTCTTCCAGGTCTTGGGGCTTTAATTGGTGAGCCAAGAGCTTTGCCCTTTCATACAGTTCCTCGTCTCCGATGAGCTTTGCCAAAGAAAGCAGCATGAATCCCGTGGCCATTCTCGGCTGGATGAGGGTATCTACAATCTCCACATACGGAACATCGTATTTCTTTGCGAGTTCCAAAAGTTTTCCTCCGACAGAAATTGCCGCCACAGGCATATTTCTTCTCCGAGCTTCTGAAAGCGCGTCAAGAACCTCCTCCGTATTCCCTGAGTAAGAGCTCAAAATCACCAAACGGTACTTCCATTGGTCTTCAGAGATTTCTGGAAGCCCGTAGTCGCGATGGACAAGAAGGTCAAGGCCAGGACGCAGAGACTTCAAAAGATCAGCAGACAGAGCCGACCCTCCCATGCCAACCACGCAGAACTTCTCATACTCTCTCCACTCTTCTTTATTCCCCACTTCAAGCTCCACCTCAAACTGCTTTGGAAAATTCTGTATCGCCTCTCGCATCATATCTCACATCATATCACGGCTCCCTAAAAGAAAAAGCGGTGTTGGTTTACACCGCCCTTTTGGCAGTTCAATTCTCCGAAGAATTTTCTTGCCGCTAGCGAAGAATCATTGGGCATTTCAAGCTAGACCAAGTTGCAGTACCGATGACTATACCATTCTTTAAGGTACCCGCTGAAACAGATGCTCTGCATCTGTCATTCCTGCATTTGGAACGAATTACATCTCCGTCTTGCGTCCATTCACCAAGCTCGTGTCCATTTTCTCTTGCCTTGCGTTGTGCCTCTTCTTTACGCTCTTCAATTCGTCGTTCCTCTACCTTTGCCACATTGCCCTCCTAGTAGAACAGCTGTATCTGATACTAAGACGAATATAGTACAAAACTATATTCCTGTCAAAATATCGAAACTCCGCATCGCAAACAATAGCGAATCCTATCTTGCCTGATTAAGAGGGGGCTTTCCTGAGAGAACAGCGATGATATTGAGAGCCGCGACTTCTGCCATCCTTGTCCTTGCTTCTTTGGTGGCTGAAGCGATATGGGGAGTTAAAAGAACATTGTCTAGCTTCGCAAGGCCCGGGGCAAGCTTTGGCTCCTCTTCGAACACATCGAGCCCGGCTCCCTGTATCCAATGCTCCTGTAAGGCATGCACAAGCGCTTTCTCGTCAAGAATGGGGCCCCTTGAGGTGTTGATGAGGTAGGAGGTCGGCTTCATATGCTTGAATTCCTGATCTTTCAAGAGATGGCGCGTAGTGGGAAGCAAAGGAACATGCACAGACACTACGTCTGCCTTGGAAAGCACCTCTTCCAATGGCGCATGGGAAATACGGCATTGCTGCTCTCTCTGCTCATCCCTCACTACGTCATAGTAGAGAACGTTCATTGAGAAGCCGTTCTGAAGGATAGCTGCCACCCTGCATCCGATGCGTCCATGACCTATGAGCCCGAATGTTTTTCCTGCTAACTCCATGCCGATGAATAAATCAGGATCCCATCCCCTGTACTTTCCGGACTTCATAAACTGATCTGCCTTGGCAATATGCCGAGAAATACCAAGGATAAGGGCTACCGTGTGCTCGGCTACGGCTTCCGTCAGGACATCAGGCGTATTCGTAACCGCGATCCCCCGCTGCGTTGCCGCTTTCAGATCGATATTATCTGTGCCTGTCGCATAGTTTGCGATGATTTTAAGCTGAGAGCCGATCGCATCCATGACCTTGCCGTCAACCATATCGGTAAGCAAACAAAGGAGAGCGTCTGCCCCTTTCGCTTTCTTCAGATCTCCGAACTCGACTTCGTATCCCTGCGTTTGGAGCAGCGCTACTCCAGCATCCGGAATCTTTGCGGTGATGAATATTCTTGGCATAGCTATGAGATATTCTCTGCCTGCAATGCGGCATTCTCTTGCAAGAGCTGCTCCATCTTGTTTTTAGAGAGCAATCCTTCTCTCGCGCCAATGTACTGGATGACGGATGCGGAATTTACGGCTCCCCACTTCATCGCCTCAGAAACCGGTCTGAGGTACGCCAAAGCCGCCATGAATCCCGTGGCGTATGCGTCCCCGGCTCCTGTCATTTCAACCATGGGAACATGCACAATGCCGAGCTTGTAGTATGTCGTGCCGTCAAAACAGAAAGACCCGTTCTTTCCGTCCGTGATGACCACGACCAAAGGACCTTCCTTGGAAAGAAGCTGGAGCAATGTTTTTTCGTCTGCCGTATCATTCCCCGTAAGATTATGGGCTTCCTGCTTATTCACAAAGAATACATGGACTGCTTCCAGGATATTCTTCAATCCCTTCAGCCCGTCATGAAGCTGATGAGTTCCGGGATTAAAGCCAAGTTTGGCAGAGGAAGATTTCACATAAGAAGCCACCCCTTCATGAAGCTTTGCGTGCTCCTGAGCTACCGAACTGAAATACACCCAGGAAACAGGAGGAAGATGAGGAAGGTCGTAGTCCCTCTGTTCGTGATGCACAAGAATCGTGCGGTCTCCTTTGTAGTCCAATACCGCAGAGAAATTGCTGCGCCTCTTCTTGTCCCACTGGATGAATTTTGTGGATATCTTCTCCCCTTCAAGCACATCGTATTCCTCTTTTCCGATATGATCGTCTGACAGTACCGTGTAGAATGCGGTCTTCAATCCCAAACGCGAAGCTCCCACTGCTGCGTTCGCAGCATTTCCCACTGCGGTCACAGTCGTGCATTTCTTTACGGGGATTTTCTCCGGAAACGCCAAGCCGAGGTATGTCTTCTCTTCATCCTGGAAGATTTTCGTCCCCTCTTCTACTTCCAAGAACACGTCGTGCTGGGTGTCTCCTATGGAGATAAAATCAAATGCGGGCTTGTTCATTGGTTGAGGAATGCGAGTAAGGCGTTCTGGATCCCCTCTTTATCTAGACGGTACTTCTTCCAAAGGTCTTTCGGAGAACCTGATTCCGCAAAAGTATCCTGCACTCCGTGCAAAAACATCTTTGTGGGAGCTCTTTGGGAAAGAAGCTCAGCTACCGTTGACCCCATTCCTCCTATCACGTTATGGTCTTCCGCGCAGAATACCGTCCCTGTTTTCTTTGCGGAACTCACGATTGTCTGTTCGTCCAAAGGCTTGATGGTGTGAAGATTAATAACTTCCAAAGAAACCTTGTCTTTAAGCTCTTCCGCTATCAGCAGCATTGAGTACACGACATACCCATGGCCGATGAGGGTTGCATCCTTTCCTTCGCGTAAAACCTGCGCCTTCCCCACTTCAAAGGGAGTATCTGGCGTGGTGAACACCGGGGTCTTTTCTCTTGCATTCCGTATGTACACGGGCCCTTTCAAAGAATATGCGGCTTTCACGGCTTTTCTCGCCTGCTCATAGTCAGCCGGAGCCAATACCGTGAATCCCGGAAGGCACCTGGTCAAAGCGATGTCTTCTGTCATCTGATGCGTGGGGCCGTCGGGTCCCGTAGCCAGCCCCGCATGGGAAGATACGAATACCGCATGGTTTTCAGGATATGCGATGGTCGTGCGAATGGGTTCCCAGGGCCTGCCGATAAGGAATGCCGCATACGTCACCACGTACGGAACCTTCTTTTCATACGCCAAACCTGCCGCAATGCCCGCCATATTCTGTTCCGCCACTCCGCACTGGATAAAGCGCCCGGGAAACTTCTTGGCAAACAAATGAGCTCTCGAGGACTCCATGGTGTCTCCCGCAAGAACCACCACATCGTTGTGCTCCTCTCCCAATTCCGCCAGACCTAAACCCGCCCCATCCCTCATGGGTTTCTCTTCGGTCTTCGTAAGGTAATCCTTTGCGAAAGAATAATTCACAATATATCTCTATAGTATCAAAGCAGACAGAATACGCAATATATGCTCTAAGAAAAAATCACGATCTGAAATCAAATCGTGATTGCCTTTACGGACATGAAGAGTCAAGAAACAGCAGTTGCGAGCATTTCTTCCGCTCTCTCCATTCCCATATTCCATGAATCTTTACTAGGATACTGCAGAATGCTGGACAGGGCATTAGGAGGAAGCAAGATGCAGGGCTGATCCCGTTCCTCTTCACGCATCCCGCAAGCGAATCCAAAAGCTTCTTCAATGGTTCCAAATTCTTCTGGTTCGGTCCCCCAATCTCCTCGTACCTCTACAATACCTCCTTTGCCAAACGAGACCTGTATCGTTTTCTCTTTGAGGTCCATGTGCGTTTCCTCCTTCTGTACTTGATGTCTTGTATCGCTATCACTTCTGTGATAGTAGCTGAATAAACCATAGCGCAAAAACTCATTCTCGACAAGTCATAGCTCTACGTCGTAAATGACTTTGGCTTGTGCAAGTCGAACTTGCACAGATGTTTATAACGAAATGGTTTCTCCGGGACGCAGCGTTCCGCGCTTCTTCCCTGTGTGCTGGCCCTGCAGGACTGCTTCCTGCAGGGCTTGCCGCACCTCATCCCTGTTCACTTCCTTCTTCTTCTGAGGCTCCCTATGACTGGGCTGAAAAAATACGGGCTCCGCAGAAGTAGCTGTTTTCAAAGACACGGCTTGTGGCTGAACCTTCGGTTTTTCCAGCGGACTTGGACGAAGACCCTGCTGAGGCCTTTCCTGCTGGCGCTTTTTCCTGCAGACCTTGCAGTAGACAGGACGCTTGCCGTCCGGAGGGAACACCACTTTCGTTGGTTTTCCGCACATGGAACATATGGCGTCGTAGAGCGTTTGAGACTGCTCGCCGAACGATTGCCTCTGCTGCATGGATCCTGAATCCAAAAGCCCCGTCCAATCCGCGATCACATGTTCCACCTTTTCCACGGGAGTGCCGAACTTTCTTCTTGAAGCCTCGATAATCTCTTTCACGTGCGAAGGCTCGACAGGAACGGGGGGTAAAAGAGTGTGGGCGGAAAATGGGCGTCCTGCGATGCCGTCGATCATGAGCTTCACGTAAATATTGTATTTGGGAAGGTTTATAAAATCCTGGATGAGAAAGTTGGGGGAAAATTCTTTCTCCATGAACTCCCCGTCTTCTGCCCCAATGCGGAAGGTCACAATGGTCCCCACGTTCCCGAACACCGCGTCCCGCACTTTCACTTCGGTTCCCGTGCCGAGCTGGGCAATGTACTGGTGGCTCAAAATGAGCGCCAGGCGGTATTTCCTGGATTCAGAAAGTATATTCACGAAGCTGTCCGTTGCAAAGTTCTGGAACTCGTCAATGTAGAGGAAAAAGTCTTTGCGCTCTGATTCCGGAATGTTCACGCGGGACATGGCGGCCAGCTGGAGCTTGGTAACGAGCAAAGCTCCCAAAAGGCGCGAGTTGTCTTCCCCGATCTTCCCTTTGGAAAGGTTGGCGAGCAGTATCTTCTGCCCGTCCATGACTTCTCGCATATCCACGGAAGACTCCACCTGCCCCACGATGTTCCGGATAAGGGGGTTTGCGATAAACTGCCCCACCTTGTTCTGGATGGCTGCGGTCGCCTCAATCTCATACCGCTGGGTGTATCTCGCGTATTCCTGGACCCAGAATGCTTTTACGACAGGGTCTTTCACCTGATCCACCACGGACTTCCGGTATTCCACGTCAGCCAACATGCGGTTGATGCCCAAAAGCGTGGAGCCGGGGCATTCCAAAAGCGCCAAAATCGCATTGTTTAAAATGTACTCCATGCGGGCCGACCACACGTCAGGCCAGATCTTTTTGAACACGGACATCAATCCAGAAGCAACCAAGTGGCGGTATTCAGGCTCCACCTCCTCCATGACGTTGAAGGCGATGGGATGGGTCATATCGGCAGGATTGAAATACAGCACATCTTCAATACGGCTTTGAGGAACGAAGTTGAGAATATTTTCCACTGCTTCACCGTGAGGATCTACGAATCCGATGCCGTGCCCCGCCTGAATATCCTGGACAGCCATGTTTTCTAACATGGAGGTCTTGCCCATGCCGGTCTTTCCGAGTACGTGCATATGACGCCTCCGGTCGTCTATCTTTATGCCGAATTTCGTGCGCTTGTTGCGGAACGTCGTCTCTCCAAAAAAAATGATGTCTTGCATAGAATAGGATGAATGTCGTCAGAAATCAAGCTCTGCTTCATTGAACATCAAGCTCTGTTATTCCGAAGGAATCTCGGTGGGAGACTGCCCTTTCTTTGATTCAACTCTCGCCAAGCCGGACGAGGCAACCACCATTTCCGACGGGAAGTGGAATATCGTTGCCAATTCTTCGGTGTTCATGATGAAACGTCCGGGCACCATATCGGGAAACATGGGGGCCAACCTTCTGGTATAGCTTCGGAACAGCCTGCGCTTTCTCACATACAGCCTGCGCTTATCCAAAAACCACGTGAATATGGTATACACTTTGGTAAGCGTTGGACGGAAGGGGCGCAGGTTATTCAGGTTTACCGTGCTCAGCTGGCTGAAAAAACTCATGGGTATGGCGCGCACGGCTCCGAACCAATTCTCGCGTCTTGCAACATACACGAAGCGTATGACCGTCACGAATTGGTATTTGCTTATCTTCTGCTCAATGCCCATGACGATATCCCGCTCTCCGGGAGTAAGCTTCATTTCAGGAGGAATAAGCTCTCTCACCTCTTCCTTCCCTTCTCCCGGGGTTTTTCCCGTGAGAAGCACGCTTGAAACATTGACAAGATCGCCCCCCAAAGAAGGATTCACCTTTTCAGGGCGCCGTACCAGCTTGTCCACAATCTCTCTTCCTCGTTGTACATAATTATTCTGTTCGGGAAGAACAGGGACAAGAATCAATTGCACCCACATATGCTCTCCGGGCCCCAGTTGGGAAATGCCTTCCACAAGCAAAGCCAAAGGGTCAATGCGTTTTTCTTCTTCAACGTTCGGATTATCTTCAAAAAACTGAAGGTACGTCTTGATGGGATAGACGTCCGGCTTCTCTAGAATATAGTTCGTGCCCCACAGATCCCAGTCCTTGTTGGGAATGTCCTGGGGAACCTGCTTGGTATAATCCTCCACTTCCGTCACTTCGGCTTCCGGATACTGGGAGTAAATGGCCGCCTCAAAAAGAGACCTATTCTTCCTGGGAAGACGTATGCAAAAATGCACCCTGCCTTCGGTAGAAATGATTTCCAGGGAAAAGTTCAACTGGTATTGCCCCACGAACCACATCTCTCTCTGGTTCGGGGGGTCGTGCATCTGCCAGAACCCGGAGAACACGTTCTCCATCGCTTTCATTGGCTTTAACACCTCTCGGGGAAACTTTACCTCCAGCATCATGAAGGGCTGGGTCGCGCTCCAACGCTCCTGACGCCACCAGAACCAAAAATATCTGGCTCTGTAAAACAAAAGAAAAGGGAACACACGCCACCACCAGGTTTTCACGACCTCCCATATGAGAGAAAACACTTCCCGCGCCATCGGCGAGAGAGTAGGCAAAAATGTTTCCATTAAAAAATGCTGTAAAAATTAGCGAAGAAGATATCTTCCTTGGTCGTCCCGAACGAAGTATTTCTTGTTTTGCAGATTGAGGGCTATCGTACTGGGCTTTACCTGCCTTAGAGCAAGAGTCTCCCGCACAAGCTGCTCTCTCGCCATAGGCTTCTTGTATTCTTGGAGAATCTTAAAAATCACGTCTTTCACGGTTCCGGGACTCAATCCCCACTCGTCCAATCCATAGGTTCCCCTTCCCACGAGCACGAATCTTGGGTCTTTGATGAGCTCGTTGTGCACGGTCTGCACCAAAGCTCTGCGCTGCTCTCCGTAAACCTCGTCAATGAGCCTAGTCACGTCGGTAAAGTGCAAGGGTTTTCCTTCCCGTTTCAATAACAAGTATGCTTTGTCTCTCACTCCCCTGGGCTTTATGGTAGGCCAGGCAGAAAGCCCCCACTTGCTGTCAAATCCCTGTTCGATCTCCTTTGCGATCTCAAGATGGGAAGTTTGAACTTTCTTGTCGTACGATCTGCGCAACTCGTCTAAAGAATGCGCCTGCTTTGAATCCTCGAAATGGGAAAGCAGGTCTTTCAGAAGAGTCGGAACTTGAGAAGCTACTTCGGGGCTGGAAGCCCAGAACGTATAATGAAGGTCGTTCTCCCGCAATCTAGTCAACTTGGGAGCTACGGTGAGCAGGAATACCGCGTGGTTCGCATGCGGAGTTCCGTCTTCCAGAAGTTCTTGCATGAGCAGGTCTTCGCGCTTTGCGTCTCCTGATTTCTTGAGGATCTTGCCGGCATTTGAGAAAAGCTGGGAAAGGAAAGAGGCGTGCTTGTCTTTGACAAGTCCTGCCTGGGCTTCTTTGATTCCTTCGTCCACAATCTGCCGGACGCGCTCTCTCGTGATGTCGAACTTCTTTCCGATTGCCTCTAGAGTAAGCGGGACCTTCTTCTCAAGGCCAAAACGGAACATAAGGATTTCCCTGGTTCTCGGATCAAGCCCGGAAATGAGGGAAGAAGTGAGTTTTGGATAGTCAGTTGTCATATAAAAGTATTAAACCAGATTCCATATTATTTGTCAATAGTCGGCTATCCCCATGAGTGTTGTCTCCACCACACGAGCAGAGGCGGAGCAAGAAAAATAGAGGAGTAGGTGCCAGCCACCACTCCGATGATAAGGACCAATGAGAAGTCCTTGAGGGTTGCCCCTCCGAAGAAATACAAGGAGGCCAGCACTAAAAGCACGGTGAATGAAGTATTCACGGATCTGCCAAAGGTCTGGCGAATGCTTTTATTCACGGTATCTATAAGATTAGTCCCTGTTTTCTTCTGGATGTTCTCCCGTATCCTGTCAAAGACAACAATGGTGTCGTTGATGGAATATCCAAGCACGGTCAAGAGCCCAACGACAATGGGAATGGTAATTTGCGTTCCGTAGAACTTTCCAAGCAAGGCGAATGCCCCGATGGGAATGATGATGTCATGTAATGTGACGAGAAGAGCGACGGCGCTGTACTGGAAAGACTGGAGATACATGGAGCTTTTCCTGAATGCGGTTGCGATATAGAGAAAGATGCCCAAGGCAGAAAGCGCTATCATGAGAAGGGTCTTGTCGCGCAGCTCCTTTCCGATTACGGGGCCTATGGATTCAAACTTTTTCTCTGCCACGCCCTGCCCTCCCCCGATGTTCCGCAGAACCTGCTGGTGGAGATCTTCGGAAAGATATCCCATGCGGAACACGTATCCCTTCTCTCCTATGGGTTGGATAGAAGAAACTCCAAACTCCTTAAGGGTATTCTCAAGGTCTTGTTGAGAAGGCATGGCTCCCTGGTATTCAACTTCCATCATTGAGCCTCCCGTAAAATCAATGCCGAGGTTCAAACGAAACAGCACAAGAGCTCCGATGCTCGAAAGCACAAGGAGCGCAGAACATACGACGAATAGTGGGCTGGTGCGGATGAAATTCATATGATAAAGCGCTGAAACTGTTTCAATTTCTCACTGGATACCGTCTGAAGGAACATCCTTGTGATGATCATCGCAGAGGCCATGCTCACCAGAATGCCTATGGAAAGCACGAGAGCGAACCCCCGCACGAACGAAGACCCGAACCAGAAAAGAATACCTCCCACGAGCAAGGTGGTGAGGTTTCCGTCCCTGATGGAAGGCCACGCCCTTTTGAATCCCTCTTCCAGAGCCAGGGCAAAAGTTTTTCCTCCCGTAAGCTCTTCTCTCATGCGGGAGAACACGAGGATATTTGCGTCAACGGCTATGCCCAAGGTCAGGATGAATCCCCCGATTCCGGCCAAGGTAAGCGTAATGGGGATAAGCTTGAAAAGGGAAAGCATAAAGGCAACATAGATGAGAAGGGTCAGGGAGGCGAAAAGCCCTGCAGTCCTGTACAAAAGAATCATAAACATAATCACGAGCAGAAACCCGATGATCCCTGCTTTCAATGACTGCTCCAAAGAAACGTTTCCGAGGATCGGCCCTACGGTCTCCTGGGAAATAAGGGTAATGGGCACGGGAAGCGCTCCGTGAGACAGCTCTCCCGCGATCTTCCTTGCTTCCTCTATGGTAAAGCCCCCGGTAATCTGGGCTCTCCCGTCAGCAATCACGCTCTGCACCACGGGAGCCTGCAGCAGCTGGTAATCAAGAAAGATTGCGAGAGGTTTTCCCACATTTGAAGCCGTAAGATCCTTGAATATCGAAGCCCCCTCTGAAGTGAACTCGAGGGAGATCAAGGGTTTGTTGGTCACATTGTCAAAACCGAGCTGGGCCGTCTTGAGATATGCTCCTGTAAGGCGGGTGGATTGGAAGGGATCTTCGTATTGCCCTTCCTGCTTCTGGGCTACCTCCTGGTTGCGAAGAATGATTTCCTGGTAATTGGACTTTGGCTCCTTGAACTCTAAAAAGGGGGTCTGGCCGATCATCTGGATCGCCTGGCTGGTGTCCTGGATGCCAGCTAACTCCACAATGAGGCGCCTTGTGTTTCCCGTTCCTTCCGTCTGCACAAGAGGTTCGGTCACGCCAAAAAGGTTCACTCGAGCTTCAATCACGTCCCGAAGCCCCTGCATTTTAAAATCCACGTCACCTGAAGCAACCTTTGAGAGATCTGCTTCGTACGCCAAATGTGTGCCTCCTTTCAGGTCCAATCCGAGGCGAAAAGGAATTTCTGGAATCTGCGGGAGATGGAGGAATGAAAGCACCCGATTGAAAGGCGCAGGATATGCGACTGCGCCAGACGCCAAAGCAAGGGCGATGATGAAAAAAAGAATGATGAAAAATCTAGGGTTCACAATGATTGAAGAGAGTGCCGTATAATCGTATCCGTTCCCTGAAATACAAATATACCAGAGAATCTCTTTTCTGTCTACTTTCCATTGACCGCCTTTGCGTATGTTCCCAAAAGCCAGGAGCTTGACTGGACTTTGCCTCCTTTCCCAACATTAAACTTCATCTGTATCCCTAACTTCAAACA
>CAYYUL010000001.1:17402-21020 GCA_964474915.1 uncultured Candidatus Saccharibacteria bacterium
TCCGGATTCAAGGAAGAAGACGGGTCTCCGGCATTCTCTTTGTTGCGGTCCCCTCCATTGGCGAAGATATCCGGCTTCAACCTCCGCAATTCCCTGCATACGCTCATGTCTTTGGGATTGCGCGCATGGGAAGTGATGACAACTTTATCTACAGGACGCAACGCCTCGAGAATCTCTTTGCGCTCATGCTCTGGCATGAAAATTTTCCCTTTTTTCTTCTTCAGCCAATTGTCGTTATTAAGGATAACTACGAGCTCTGTTCCCAGTTTCTTTGCCGCTTCAAAAAGCCTCACATGCCCCACATGGATAGGATCCATTCCTCCAGACACCGCAACCACCACTTTCTTTTTTTTACTCTTTTTCATCTTATTTATTGTTCTTTTCTCGCAATCAAAGCGAATGGGTAAAAATACCGTTCCATATCTTCAAGAGACGTTTTGTATTCTTTTCCTCCTTCAACGGCATCACAAAATACCTCTCTCGCCCTCGCAATCTCTCTCAGGAGATCTCCTTTCCATCGAGGATCTTCAAGCGTAAGGTCAAAGAGTTCGAGCGCTCGTTCTCTCGCCCCTTGAAATTTCTCTTCGTCCTTGCCTTTCCATTTGCATGTCCTTCCAACCTCGCTTCCAATATTTCCTAATTGTTCTATAAGGGAAAAAGTAAACCACCTCCCCCTGCAAGCCCTTTATGAAAACGTATTTCCATATATTAATCATAGGGATTTTTTGGGAAAAAGAAAAGGCTCAGGCAAAGCTACTCGTATGTTTCTCGGGGCATGCTGTTCTCTTTTTCAATAGATGCCTGGATGCGCCGCGCTTCCGACTCCACCAAAGGACCCTCGTATTCCCCGCTGTGGGCTGCAACCCCTCCATAGCTGGGCTGTTTCTGATCAATATGCAGGTTGCAGGAAGCTTTCCGTTCGCCCCCTTGGGAAGCGCAGTATAAATGGAATCTCGGATATCTCCCTCCTCCCAATGAAAGGAAAAACCGCAGTTCGCCCGTCTTTTCGTCGGTCCCGTCGGCGGAGTACCCGCACCTTCTCATCAAGGTGGTCAAATTCGCTTTTGGAAACGCGACTTGAAATCTCATATCTTTACTGCAGAAACATCATCAATTGTTATCCATGCCGACATTGCGCCGAATCCAGCCTTGTCAATATCGAACGGTTTGACTCCAACAGGATTCTTCAAGAAAATCAGCATGCAGTATTTCTTGTCTTTAAATCGTTTAAAAAACTCTGGTATTTCTTCTATCTCAAGCCCGTCGTCTCTTCCATATCTTTCCAGTATCTCTTTTACTCTATGCGACGTGAGTCCCGAAAACTGAATTACTTTTTCAACTTCTGCCTTCAGCTTCACGGGTTCTCCCGAATCTTTAAAATATACAGTCTCCCCTTTCTTTATGGTATTCCACGGCCGATATCTTGCTTTATACCATCTGGATTCGATCTTTTTCTGACCACTCAGAATTTTCCTGGTCAAACCCCACGATTTCCTCATTATTGCGACATGTTCCATATACTTTTTAGCGTATCTGAGGGGATACTTGACAGATTCTGCCGATATGCTATACTCTTTTTAAGATTGAGCCGATGAGGGCATCGTGACAGCGGAGGGCCACTCTTGCCACCAAAATAGGTGGGGATACCTTGTAAGTAGGGCTGTCAACTGGAAGCAAGGATTCAAGGGGCCATTTCGAGCAATGGGCATCACCTCAATCTTTAGCCCCAACTCTCCGTAGATGGGGCTTTTTCTTTTATTGTCTATGACATTTCTTGAATTTTTTACCGCTTCCGCCCGCCTTCGCCAAGGCTTCGGCGGACTTCGCTACGACTTTTTATGATGCGGGGCGTTGATAAGTCCGCATTTCTTGTACTTATATACTTCACCTGTCTCAGGATTCACCGCTCCGCAGGGACAGGGATCGTTCCGGCCTACCGTTTTTAGAGAGGATTGCGGTTGCTGGGACGCCTGCTCCACAGGAACCTTCTGAAGCTTCATTAAGGAATTTGCGATGAGCTCGTCGATATTATCTAAAAGGGCCACGAACATTTTCCTTCCCTCGTTCTTGTATTCCACCAAAGGATCCTGCTGGCCGTAGGCGCGAAGTCTGACGGAATCCCGCATCCTTTCCATGCCCTCCAAGTGCTCAAGCCATAAAGAATCAATGGCGCGGAGCGCGACCTGGCGCTCTGCCTGCGCCATAAGGTCTGGCCCGAGTTCCTGCAGTTTCTTCTCGTAGTCTTCCTTTGAGTATCCGAACTTTTCTGTTATCCCTTGCAGGAAAGCTCTGAGAGAATCATCGTCTGGATTTTGAGCCTTCTCCAGGAATGCCCTCCTCTTCTTATAGATTACCTCTCTGTGCTTGTTGAGCACGTCGTCATACTCCAACAAGTGCTTTCTGATATCGAAGTTCGCCCCCTCCACTCTTGCTTGGGCTGATGCAATGGCCTTTGAAACCATTCCCGCCTCAATGGGCTCGTCTTCTTCCACATGGAGCTTGCCTAGTATGGACTTTAACCTCTCTCCTCCGAAAATCCTCATGAGATCGTCCTCCAAAGAAATAAAGAACTGGGAGGATCCTGGATCTCCTTGTCTTCCGGATCTTCCTCTCAACTGATTGTCAATGCGCCTTGCCTCGTGCCTTTCCGTGCCAATCACATACAACCCTCCCGCATCCCTCACCTTCCGGGCTTCTTCCTCTATGGAAGGATTGCCGCCGAGAATGATGTCCACTCCTCTCCCTGCCATATTCGTTGCAATGGTAACTGCCCCAAGTTTCCCTGCCTGGGCAATGGTTTCGGCTTCCTTCTCGTGATTCTTTGCGTTGAGCACGCGGTGTGGAACCCCTTCTATCTCCAAAAGTCTGCTCAGACGCTCGTTCTTCTCAATAGAAACCGTGCCCACGAGCACCGGCTGAGATTTCGCGTGCCGTTCCTTGATCTCCCGCACTACCGCGGTAAACTTCCCATTCACTGAAGTATATACTCTGTCTGGCAAATCCTGGCGCACCAAAGGCCTGTGCGTTGGGATTGACACCACATCCAGGTTGTATACCTTGTGGAACTCTTCCGCTGAGGTTAACGCGGTTCCGGTCATACCGGACAGCTTCTCATACATGCGGAAATAGTTCTGAAAGGTAATGGAAGCAAGCGTTAAGGATTCAGGCTGCACCTTTACTCTTTCCTTTGCCTCCAATGCCTGGTGCAACCCTCCCGAGTATCTTCTTCCGGGGAGCATTCGTCCCGTAAACTCGTCTACGATGATGACCTCTCCGCCCCTCACCACATAATCTTTGTCTCTCGCAAAGAGAGCCTGTGCGCGCAACGCCTGCTCTAAATGATGGAGATACTTGATTCCCTTCTCCTGGTAAATGTCCTTGAGCTTCAGAATCTCTTCTACTTTGTCTATTCCGTGCTCGGTCAAGGTGACTGCCCTTAATTTCTCGTCCAGTTCATAATCTTGTAAAGCATCAAGCTGGGGAATAATCTTTGCGAAGTCGTAGTACCAATGGGAACTCTCTTCATCGGGAGCAGAAATAATGAGAGGAGTCCTCGCCTCGTCAATCAATATGGAATCCATTTCGTCTACAATGGCAAAATAATGGCCCCTCTGGGAG
>CAYYUL010000002.1:0-5859 GCA_964474915.1 uncultured Candidatus Saccharibacteria bacterium
GTCGATGTGCTCTTGCGGCACAAGGTCGTTCAGCGTCTTTTTCAGCACCTCGGGACGAATGAACGAAAGGAAATACGACTGGTCTTTATTCTTGTCTCTGCCTCGCAAGAGCTTTCCGTCTTTGACCCTCGCATAGTGTCCTGTCGCGACGTAATCTGCTCCGAGCAACATCGCTTTTTCAACGAAAAGCCCGAATTTGATCTCTCTATTGCACATCATGTCAGGATTGGGAGTGATGCCTCGCCGGTATCCCTCCAGCATGTAATCCACCACTCGTTTTTTGTATTCCTCGATAAGGTTCAAAGAGTAGAAAGGAATGCCGAGATGATGCGAGGCCATGCGAGCATGACGTTCGTCGTCCTGAGCCGTGCATGAGGCATGCAAGTCTGCCGACCAGCACTTCAGAAAGATTCCGGTCGCCTTAAAGCCGCGCTTCTTCAAAAGAGCAACGGCCACGGAAGAATCCACCCCGCCTGACATTGCGACAATAACTTTTTTCCTATTCATATATTAAGAATAGCGATCTGCAACGTTGGAAGCGGCAAAGGATTCGGGCTTGATCTTTGGCTCAAATCCGTTCCCGCGGATCAACCCCGTAACCTCCTTGATCATATCCTTGGTGGGGCCGTTCTGGCCAACGTCCGCATGAATGTATTCCAGTTGATAATCCATGTCCGGCACCGCAGATTCTACGCGCTCTTTGAAGCGCTCTCTCAATACCACCGCCAGCTGGCACGAAAGCAATACTTCCTCCAATATGCGGTCGTGCAGGTTGTAGAACTTCTTTCCTTGTGCATACTGGACCCTCTGAAGAAAGAATCTTCCTCCTTCCCCTTTCCTCAAGATGACGATAACCAGAGGAAACGTAGGCTCTTGGGAAGAAGACGAGTCGCATCCCACAACGACTTCGTAGGAAGCTTCGGGCTTTGACTGCATATACCGCATCATCTCTTCCAATGCTTCTTCAAACGAAAGACTCCCTTTTGTGGGATTATAAAATTTTCCCTGTACAAGCGGTTCCATATCACGAGTGATTTTACCTCAGAGAAGCTGATTGTACAAGAGCAGAGAACGCTGCGGGATCCAAAGACGCATATCCCACCAGAGCTCCGTCGGCCCCAGCTTCTTCAAGAAAAGAACGGACATTCTCCTCATCTACCGATCCTCCGTAGAGCACAGGGACTTCCATTCCAAATGTTTCTCTCAGCATATCCTTCATGGAGCTGATCTCTTTCTTGGCAAGCGAAGGAGATTCCGCATTCCCTTTTCCGAACGAGCTGATTGCGAATGAAGGTTCGTGAACCACAAGAAGCGAATTTCCTATACTTGCATCCGCTCCCCGTAAAATTTGAGAGAGTTCATCCGTATTTTCTGCGCACAGAATAACGCGCAGCCCGGCTTTGGCCGAGGCCTCCAGCTTCCTCTGCACCATATCCAATGTTTCTCCGAGATGCTTCTTCCTTTCAGAGTGCCCGATGATTACGGATCTGCATCCCAGCTGTGTAAGCATTGCAGGAGAAACTTCTCCGGTAAATGCCCCTTCTTGCTCCCAGAATGCATTCTGAGCTCCCAAAGAAACAGGTCCTTTCGCAAAAGGAAGAACGCTGGAAAGAAAAGGGAACGGAGGGCAGATGACGACCTCTATTCCTTGTATATCTCCGACTTCTCTGACTACTCCCTCCATGATGCGCGTTGCCGCCTCGGCTCGCTGAGGATTCATTTTCCAATTCGCTATAATAAAAACGTTCTTCATATGAATGCTGAGATTCCTAGGGTAAGCATGCTCACGATGATTCCAGCTATCATAACGCCTCCCAAGAGCAAAGGGAAGGCCTCTCTAAACTTTAGTCCGAAGACCACTGCAGCTATTGCTCCTGTCCATCCTCCGACAAAAGGAATCGGGGTTGCGGTGAGGAGAAGCACGGCTGCACGCTTTCCGAGTCGTTCCACCGTTGTTTGATGATTGTGTCTCGTATGCTCGAACACCGCAAAAGAAAGATTGTGAGCCCATTTCCATCTGAAAGCAAAGAAGTATATCAGCTTCTCTCCGAATCCAGCGATCAAGAAAAGAGGGACGATGTTTCCCAATACCGACCACAGATACGCAGACCAGAGAGGCAAATGGTACACCTCAAGAGCTATGGGTATGGCACCCCGAAGCTCCACCAAGGGAGACGTTGCGATGAGAAACGTCTTGAGTTCTTCCATTAATTTCTGCGTAAGAATGCGGCTGCCTTTTCTGGCTCTATCGTGGAAATAAAGATGCCGGTCCCCATTTCAAAGCCAGCCAACGTAGAAGTCTTGGGAAGTATCTCCAAATGCCAGTGGTAGTGCGCGTAGTCTTCCCCGTCAATGGGAGCAGTATGCAGGAAGTAGTTGTAATCTGGATCCTGCAGTGCTTTTTTGATTTTCTTCATCGCTTCAGACAGCGCCTGGGCAAAACACGCTTTCTCTTTTTCAGTCACTTTCTCAAAGTTTGAGAGATGCGCTTTCGGGTATAATCGCACTTCAAACGCAACCGTTGAAGCAAAGGGACAAAGTGCCGCAAAGCACTCGTTCTCGTACACGACACGTTCCTTGTCGCGCAATTCCCATTCCAGCATCACGCAATGCACGCACTTTTTATTCTTTTCATAGAACTCCTTGGATCCCGCAAGACTGCGTTGGATGTCGGGGTTCAATACGGGAGTGGCAATAAGCTGGGAATGCGGATGCATGAGCGTCGCTCCCGCCTTAGGCCCCTTATTCTTGAAGATAGCGATGTAATTAACGAATTCCTCTTTCATCAAGGCACTATATCTGTCCTGATACAGATCGATGAGCTCTTTGGTTTCTTCCAAGGAAAAATCCCCGATATCCCTTACATGATCCTTGGTCACCAGAACCTCATGGAATCCCACGCCGTCCATTACCTGATACGGCCCTACGAGCCTTGTCATGGGAGACTTGAAGGGAAAGAATGCGGGATACTTGTTGGGAACAGAAATGGCAAATCTGTTCTCAAAAGGCAACGTCTCAAACGGACAATCCTCTTTGGAACCCAAAGACTGGACATGCCCATTCTCGCTGAAAGATTCCGGACGCCTTGCGCGGGCGATCGCAATAACCACCCAGTTTTTTGAAACGATATCGAACCGAAGCTCCGATGGAAACTTTTTACTTTTCATATGTTCCCGTTATGATATGCGCTCGTATGAGAAAAAGGTCAATGCCCATTTTCACCATGGACATCATGTTCACCTTGCTGTGAATATCGTTCACCCAGGTCACGGGAATTTCCTTTATCTTGTATCCGTACTTTCTCGCAAGAAAAAGCACTTCGGGGTCAAATGCGAACCGTTCAATCACAGATTTTGGAAATATTGCTTCTGCCGCTTTTGCGGAAAACGCCTTGAATCCGCACTGGCTGTCTTCGATATCCCAAAGCCCTACCAATATCTTTCGCAAGAGCTTAAAGCTCTCCGCAGTCAGCATATGGCGCAGCCACGGCTGGGGAGGATTCAATACCGCTCCTTCAACGTCCCGAGAGCCGATCACCATCCCATACCCCTTATCAAACCAGGGAAACATCTTCTCCACCTGCTCAATGGAAGTGGAGTTGTCGGCGTCCGTGAACAGGCGGATATCTCCATATGAGGCCAGCATTCCCCGTTTTACCGCATATCCCTTTCCCTTGTTCTCTGTTTCTACAAGCCTCAAACGAGACATCACAGGTATCTGCTCTCTCACAATATCTCCTGTGCGGTCTCGAGATCCCCCGTTCACCACGATGACTTCTGATTCATACGATTGCCTCTGCAAATAGTCGTGTACCGCTCTCAAAGTTCCGGGCAACCTCTGTTCTTCGTTGTAGGCGGGAATGATAACAGACAAGCGCATTCTCCTATTATACAGAACCGTGCAAAAAGAAAAAGAGGCATTCGCCTCTCGTATCTGAATGATCAAAGCTAAGCTAATCGTAGAGAATCTCATGAACAAATAGCGTATCTCCTGGAGAAAGAACTCTGCGCTTCCACTCCCAACGAGGAACCAATGTGCCATTGATAGAATAACCTGGGAGAAGAAAACTGACCTCTCGCGGAAGGCGTTCTGGGTCGCCAGCACGCACGAGCCTTTCCAGTGCTTCATGTAACGTAATTCCAGCTAACTCTCGCACACAAGAAATTTGGTGCCCTCTCCCATGGCTCACTTTCCTGCGCTGTTCAACGATGACTGTCACAGTGCCAGAATCCGCCACCGTTCCGCCCTCCTTTTCGTTGAAATAGCTGCCTTCTCTCTACCATAATTCTTCATCAATATCAATGCATTCGCTCGGAGCAAATTGGGAACACTCAAAAAGAAAAGCGCCTATGCGGCGCGCTAAGGATCATTCATTGTAATGACATCGCCTTTCTGAATTACGTACTCGCATTCGTAAGGATTGCCTTCAATCTCCTTACCGTTGATGAAATAAGGCACAGCGTTTCTGCAGAATGTTTCGTCTTCATCAAGACGATCCAAGGCCTCCGTGAATGGGAGTCCGACAAGACGTCGTCTCCCCACGGTGGGCTTGTCCCCTTCATGAAAAGCATTCATGACGACCTTAACCTTATCCCTTGCCAAGGTAAACCTCCTATAAATTACTGCACTGACTGTACGATTCTATTTCACCCTTGTCAACACCTCGGGTCCTCGGGAGGTAATCGCGACAGTGTCCTCAAAATGGCAGGACAAGGACCCATCTCTTGTCTGGAATCCGTATCCGTCTTCTGCTTTTTTCAAATGCCAGTCACCGGCCGTAACCATGGGTTCAATGCACAATACCATGCCTTCCTTGAGCACCAATCCTTTTCCTTTTTCCCCGTAGTTGAGCACTTTCGGCTCTTCGTGGAGCTCCTTTCCAATGCCGTGCCCGCATAATTCCCGCACCACGCCGTATCCTTTGCTCTCCACGTACCGCTGCACCGCATACGCAATATCTCCCAAGGTATTCTGAGGTCTTGCCTGCTCTATGCCAAGACTCAAAGATTTCCGGGTGGCCTCGATAAGATCCATGGCCGGCTTGCTGATGCTACCCATAGGAACAGTTCTCGCCATATCCAAGTACAAACCCTTCCACACGAGCCCTAAGTCTAAAGTCAAAATATCTCCTTCGTTGAGAACCCTTTCTGAAGGAATGATATGAACAATTTCTTCGTTGACAGAAGTACACAAGGTTTTGGGAAACCCTTCATAACCTTTGAAGGCAGGGGTTGCTCCTGCCTTCCTAATATTGAGTTCTGCCTGCTCATCCAAAAAGTTGGTCGTAACTCCCGGCCGCACCTCTTTCTGCAGCTCTTCCATGACCGCAGCCAGTATGTTCCCCCCTTCTCTCATGAGAGCCAGGTCTCTTTGGGTTTTGATCATACCAAGCCTATCCTGCCTAGTGTTCTCAAAATCTCTTTATGGACCGCTTCCACGGTCTGTTCTCCATTGATCTCAATGAGCATGCCTTGCTTCTTGAAAAATCTGAGAACCGGCATCACTTCTTCCCGGAACACCCTCAAACGATTCTTGATGTCTTCGCGGTCGTCGTCAAAACGCCCTCTCTTTAATAAGCGCTTCATCGCCTCTTTGGGAGAAATCATGACATGCAGCACCCGAACGCTTTTCTCCCATCCGTACATCTCCAGAAGCTCCAGCAACATGCTCGCTTCATACAGCTTGCGCGGACTCCCGTCAAAGATAATTCCTTTCACATCCCTCTTCCGAAAGAACCGCTCAATGCGGGGAGACCATATCTGAAACACCAGGGGCGTGGGGACCAGAGCTCCCGTCTCCTGGATGCGCTTTATCGTTTTCCCTATGAAATCTTTCTTCTTCGCCCTGTCCCGAAGCAGC
>CAYYUL010000002.1:5869-17332 GCA_964474915.1 uncultured Candidatus Saccharibacteria bacterium
TCCAGCAAATCCGCCTGAGTTCCTTTTCCGCTTCCGCCCTTTCCCAAAAGAATGATAAAAGCCGGCTTCTTCTTAAAAGCTTTCATATTCTCTCATTTGAAGTTGCGATCTGAGCTGGCGTACGGTTTCCAGCACCACGCTTACCAATATCAAAAGGGATGTGCCGCCCACAAGGAATCCCAGGGTCTGCACCCCCGTGATCCCCTGAATCACGGACGGAAGCACGGCAATGACCCCTAAAAACAATGCTCCCACGAGCAGCAATCGGTTCAGGATGTAGTACAGAAAGTTTGCGGTAGAAGATCCGGGCCTCACTCCGGGAACGAATCCTCCCATCTTCTGGAGGTTGGTGGATATCGCTTTGGGGTCAAAGGTTACCGCAGTATAGAAATACGTGAATACTCCCACTAAAAGAAAGTACAGGATGCCGTACGCCCATTGGTTCTGGAAGAAACTTTGCACGGAACTCGCGATGTTGCCCGCAACTCCCGATGAGCCCTGAAAGAAAGAGGCGATCATTGTGGGAAACAGCAGGAGGGAAAGCGCGAAGATGATGGGGATGACGCCAGCCGGATTCACATTCAAGGGAAGATAGGTGGAAGATCCTCCATAGAGCTTGTTCCCTCTCACTCTCTTGGCGTAGGAAACCGGGATGTTGCGCCTCGCGTCCGTGATGAACACGACTCCCGCAATGATGGCTGAGGCCATGAGGAAAAACCCAACGTATGCAAAGAGTTTCGTAGGATCCCACGTGAGCGCCATCTGGCGTATGGATGTGGGAAGAGAAGAGACGATGCCGGCAAAAATAATGAGAGACACTCCGTTCCCTATTCCTTTCTCAGACATGAGCTCCCCGAGCCACATCAAGAACACGGTGGCTGAGGCAACGGTAAAGAGCGTGCTCAAGAGAGCCAGCGAATCAACGTTTGCAACTACCCCCTGACGGGAGAGAAGAGTCAAGAATCCGTATGCCTGCAAAAAGGCGAAGGGAACGGTAAGGATCCTGCCGTATTGGTTGAAACGCTGCTTCCCCTGTTCCCCTTCTTCTTTGTAGAGGCGCTCCAACGGCGGGAAGATCATCGTGCACAGCTGCAAGACAATAGTGGCGGTAATATACGGACCCACTCCGAGCATGACAATGGAAAGGTTGTCTAAAGCCCCTCCTGTGAACACGTTCAGCAATCCGAAGAGCTGGTTCCCTTCAAAGAACTGGGCGAGCTTCTGTGCGTCGATTGCAGGAATGGGAATGTTCGCCATGAGGCGGAATACCAAAAGCATCCCCAGCACGAACAAGATCTTGCCGCGCAACTCCGCAATGCGGAATATTTGGATAATGTTGGAAAACCAATTCATCGGTTTATTTGACCGCGCCTCCCGCCTTCTCGATCTTCTGCTTGGCTCCTTTGGAAACCAGACAGGATTCCAGGAGGAACGCCTTGGTCAGGGCTCCGCGATCCAATACCTTTACCATAGGGATCGTACCTCGTATTCTACGCGTAATTCTTCGTTCGATCAAAAGCTGGGGAGTGATTACTTCTCCTGCCTTGCAGTGCTTCTCTAGCGCGTCAAGCGATACCGTGGCATAGGGCCTCACAGACCTCCTTGCTCGATACCCTCTCACCTTGTGGTATTGTTTCACAAGCTCGCGGACAAAAGGTCGAAACTTTCTTCCGGCTCTCGCCTTCTGGCCTTTGATTCCCTTGCCAGAGTATGTTCCCCTCTTTCCCCCGCGGCCTATACGCTTCTTCTTTTTTTTATGACTGGGCCGAATCTCGTGAAGCTGCATATGAATCTGCTGGTGCAGAACCTTGCTCCGTTTTAGAACGAGAGCGCAGCTTCTGCAGTGCTTTAATGGTAACGACCGCGTTGTTCAATTTATTCTTGGATCTTGTCAAAAACTTTCCCGCCACCTGCTTGATGCCTGCCTTCTCGCAAATGATACGCACCACCCCGCCTGCCACCACTCCTCTTCCCTGGGTTGCGGGCTTTAACAGAAGGCGCGACGCTCCGAACTTTGCCTCCACCTGATGGGGAATGGTCTCGCCTCTCAGAGGCACCGTGAACATATTCTTTCTTGCTTTTCTTGCCGCTTTCTCCATAGATTGGGCAACATCGGCTCCTTTCCCCATGCCGATTCCCACCTTTCCTTTCTTGTCTCCCACGACCACAAGCGCCCGGAATCTAAATCTTCTTCCGCCCGCGGCCACGCGGGACACGCGAGCCAAATCCAGAAGCTTTGAATCTTCATCTCTCTTAAAAGAAGTTTGGGAACCCCTTCTTCCATAGGGAGACCGTCGCTCTTGGTTTTGGCTTTGATTTTGTTCCATATGATTAGAGACGTAATCCTGCTTCTCTGGCGCCTTCGGCTACGGCTTTCACGTTTCCATGGTACTTGTATCCTGCCCGGTCAAACACCGCTTCTTTGATCTTCTTTTTCAAGGCCTTCTCGGCTATGAGCTTGCCGACCTCCCTGGAAACTTCCATAGGTTTCTTTTTTCCCTTCACCTCATTGTCTGAAGCTGACGCCAAGGTTTTCCCCTCGTCAACCAGCTGGGCGGAAATATGCGAGAGCGAGCGGAATACCACAAGACGCGGCTTCCCTGCCCCGCGGGATCCCTGGATGCGGGATGTCACTCTCTTGTGCCTTCTCAATCGCCTGGTTATTTTTGTTTCTTTGCTCATAGTACGCTCTGTCCTGTAGCCGCTTTCTTTCCGAGCTTCCTTCGCACATATTCTCCCTGATAATGGATACCCTTCCCTTTGTAGGGCTCCACCGGCCTTTGCGCCTTAATGGCTGCCGCAAACTCTCCAACCTTGCCTTTGTCAGCTCCGGATACCGTAATCACGTTTTTTTCAATATCGAATGAAATGCCGGGCGGAGCCCGCAACACAACAGGGTGGCTGAACCCCAGCTGCAAAGACAACTCCTCTCCCTGTTTCTGGGCCCTGTATCCCACGCCCTCGATCTCCAGCTTCTTCTGAAAACCCTGGAGTGTTCCCTGGACCATATTGGCAACAAGGGTGCGGACCAGTCCCCAAAGAGACCGTTCCTGTTTGGAAAGAATCTGGTCTTTGCTCTTGGGAGCAACCAAAACTTTTCCTTCTTCTAATTTCACCTCGATCAGAGAAGGAGCCTGATAAGAAAGCTCTCCTTTTGGTCCTTTCACGAAAACTCTCCCGTCCTGGATCTGGACGATCACCCCGGAAGGTATTGCGATGGTTTTTTTGCCGATTCTTGACATATGTTCAGCGCCACACTTGGCACAGCACCTCTCCTCCGATATTCTGCTTTCTCGCTTCCCGGTATGTCAGGCGGCCCTTGGGTGTGGAAACGATAGAGCTACCGTAGCCTCCTTTCACTCGTTTGATCTCATGAGCCGGGCTGTACACTCTGAGACCCGGCTTTGAAACTCTCTTGAGCCCTGCGATCTCCGGCCTCGAGTCGATATACCGCAGGGTCAACTCCAGCATCTTTTTCAGCTTGCGCTTTTCGACCTGCGAGCTCTGCACGAATCCTTCCCGCTCTAGAATCTTTGCGATTTCAAGCTTCATATTGGAAAAAGGAATCTCCACGGTCTTTTTGGAAACCGCTTGGGCGTTGCGTATTCTGCTCAGCATGTCTGCGATGGGATCGGTCATATGATCACCAGGATGATTTTACCATTCCTGGGATTAATCCTTTATTTGCCATTTCCCGGAAGCAAATGCGGCACAGATCGAAATCCCTCATGAATCCCCGCTTTCTCCCGCACCGAAAACAGCGTCTGGTGAGACGGCTCGAGAATTTGGGCTTCTTCTTTGATTTTGCAATCTGTGATTCGGATGCCATATGTACTATCTCTTAAATGGAACTCCCAGTAATTTCAGCAGCGCTAATCCTTCTTCCCTGCTTGTTGCGCTGGTCACCACCGTGATTTCCAGACCGATGCTATTCCTCACCTGTTCTGGAAAAATCTCAGGAAAGAACATATGTTCTTTGAGGCCGATGCTAAGGTTTCCCATGGGGTCTACGGCCTTTTGATCAAGCCCTCTAAAGTCTCGCGCTCGGGGAAGCGCCACGAAGAAGAGTTTCTCCAAGAAATCATACATTCGGTTTTTGCGCAAGGTGACTTTGGCCCCCAGGCGCATGCCTTTTCTTGTCTTGAATCCCGCAATGGAGTCTCGAGACAGGGTCACAAGAGGTTTCTGCCCGGTGATCGTTGCCAAGTCTTTAAGGATTTCTTCCTCTGATTTCCTGCGGTCATCTCCGGTCTTGGCGTTCAAAAGCTTGCCGAATCCGGTATTCACCACTGCTTTTTCCAGACGGGGAACCGCCATCAGACTCTTGTAGGAAAACTTCTTCATGAGAGCCGGCCTTGCTTCTTTGATGTATCGTTCTTTCAATTTCATATTGGAGCGCTGCATTTCTTGCATATCCTCACCTTTGTTCCTCCCTGTTCCGAATACCCGACGCGGGTGAGTTTTGCGCATTTTGGGCACACCAGCTGCACGTTGGAAATATGCAGGGATACTGGAACCTGGACGTTCTGGCCCTTTTCTCCCTGGCGCTTCGCCTTCACGTGCTTTACCCTCATATGCACTCCCTCCACGACAAGCCGGGCCGCCGAAGGGAACACACTGAGGACTTTTCCTTTTTTCCCTCTGTCCTTTCCTGCCTGCACCTGCACCATATCGCCTTTTTTGATCTTGAGCTTCATGTTCGCAAGAAAACAAACATGTTTATATGATTTCCGGAGCTAGCGTTGCGATCTTCGTGAATCCTTTTTCCCTGATTTCCCGGGGTATGGGCCCGAAGATTCTTCCTCCCTTGGGCTCTTTTCCCTTTTCCAGGATGACGGCTGCGTTCTCGTCAAAGCGTATGTAGGACCCGTCTGATCTTCGGTAGAGCTTCTTCTGGCGCACGATTACTGCTTGTACCACCTCGTGGGTCTTCACCTGACGCCGCGCTTGGGCAACCTTTACCGCAGCCACCACGACGTCTCCGAGCTGGGCATACCTTCTGCGCGTTCCGCCGAGCACGTGAAAACACTGGATGATTTTCGCTCCAGTATTATCTGCTACGTTCAGCATGGTTCTTGGTTGGATCATATTCTGCGCAACACTCGCCAGCGTTTTTCGCGGGAAATGGGGCTCGCTTCTTCAATAACAACCTTGTCTCCTGTTTTGTATTCATTGGCTTCGTCATGAGCCTTGTAGCGCTCATGGACTTTCATCCTTCTCTTGTATTTGGGATGCACGGTTAAACGCTCCGCCTGAACGATCACGGTTTTCTGCATCTTGTCTGACACGACGATTCCTGTGCGTTGTTTTTTTGGCATATTAATGTTTCTTGAGCGATTGTAATACGGTTAATACCCGTGCGATGTCCTTTTTCACCTCCCTTATCTCTCGTATGTTCTTCACTTTTCCCGCATGCAGGTCAAACCCAAGGCTTTGAAGCCTTGTCTTCAGGGATTGTACCAGATCTCCAAGCTCCTGGGCTGATTTTGTCCTCAATTCGTTTGCTTCCATAAGAGAATAGTACCGTACAATCAATCGCGTTTATCTCGTGATCAGTCTCGTGCGTACGGAAAGCTTGTCGGCTGCCTTCCGAAGCGCTTCTCGTGCGTCATTACTTGATATTCCTTCCAATTCAAACAGGATTCTTCCTGGACGCACAGGCACCACGTAGTGGTCCACGCCTCCTTTTCCTCCGCCCATCGGGGTTTCTGCTCCCTTGCGGGTCACGGGCTTGTCGGGAAATACACGGATCCATACTTTTCCTCCTTTCCTCAAATACCGGATGATCACGCGACGGGCCGCCTCGATCTGGCGCGCAGGAATCCATCTCGGTTCCAAAGCCTTTAACCCGAAACTCCCGAAGGCAAGGGCTGTGCCCCGGGATTCAATGCCAGACGACGCTCTTTTCCTCCATTTCCTGTGTTTTACTCGTTTAGGAGTAAGCATGAATAAATGAAAAATTTTAAGTGATACGCGAAAAGTTACCTTGGAATTTTGACCTGTATGTTGTCATCTGGCACTTGGCATGTATATCCGTTCTCCTTTATACATCCATACTTTCACTCCGATGGTTCCATAGGTGGTAAAGGCTTCCTTCAATGCATAGTCAATGAGGGACCTGAGCGTCTGCAGGGGAAGGCGCCCTTGCTTGATTTTCTCCCGCCTTGCGATATCCGCTCCGCCGAGGCGTCCTGCAATCTCAATCTTCGCCCCCTGGATGGACTTGTTCGCCATGATCTTTCCCATGGTCTGCTTCAGAAGTCTTCGATGAGGCATGCGCCGTTCCAATTGCTGGGCGATCCACTGGGCGGTGAGGGAAGCGGACTCCCAGGGGTTTTTCACTTCCCGGATCTCCAAACGGACTTCCCTGCCCTTGGGAACCAATTTCACGATCTCTCTTCTCAGCTGCTCCACTCCCGATCCCCCTCTCCCTATGATGAGACCCGGGCGGGCAGACAGCAAAATGATATTGAGCTTTCCTCTGAATCGCTCGATCTCAATATCTTCAATGCCGGCTTCTTTGAGCTTTTTCTCCAGAAATTCCCGAATGTAAAAATCCTCCTTCAAAAGCGCCGGGGTGTTCTTGCGGTCAAGCCAGCGGGAAGTCCAATTCCCTTGCTCTTGCAGTCTGAATGCTTTTGGATGTACTGTATGGGTCATACGATGGTTTTATATTGATTTCCTGCGGAACATTCTATTCATGATCCCCTTGGTGCTCTGGATTGGACGTTCCTGCGTAGCATGGAACTGCTGCTTCTCTCTTTTTCCCTCCCGCATTTCCGCAAAAGTCCCTTCTTTCTTCTCTTTCTGCTTTTCCCTGACGGGGCGCTCGGTATCCAGCACCATCGTGATATGGGATGTTTTCTTCTGAATGGGATATGCCCTGCCCCGAGATCTCGGATCCCAGCGCTTGAGCTTCCTGCCTTCGTCCACGGTAATCTTTGCAATGAAAAGATTCAGATCCTCCACCTCGAATTGGCTCTTCGCGGAAGTGACCGCGCTGTGGAGCATTTTTGATATGGGAAGCGCCCCTCGCTTTATCGCGAACTTCAAAAGCGTTCGCGCCTGGGGCACGCTCTTTCCCCGGATGAGGTCTGCCACCAGCCTCACTTTCCTGGGGGCTATGCGTATATTTCTTAATCGTGCGACTGCTTTCATAGTATTAATTTCTTCGGAAATCAAACTCTGCTTATGCTTTTGGCGCTTGTGCTTGTTTCGCGCTTTCCTCGGCTCCCTGTTCCAATTCTTTCTGCATCCTCCCTCCGTGTCTTGAGAATTTGGTCGTTGGAGAGAATTCCCCAAGCTTATGCCCCACCATTTCTTCCGTGACTGAAACGGGAATGAATTCCTTTCCGTTATGCACGCCAAATGTGAACCCTATCATTTCCGGAGTAATGGTAGCTCTCCTTGACCAGGTTTTGACCGTGCCAAAGCCCGGCTTCTTTCCTTCAAGCTTTTGCATAATCCTTTCGTCAATGTACGGGCCTTTTTTAAGCGATCTCATAGCAGTGTAATTTCGCAAGGAATCAAGCTCTGCCTATGTATTCTTTTTTCTCCTTCTCTGCAAGATGCGCCTTGAAGTCCACTTCTTCTTGTTCCTCGTCTTCACTCCCAACGCATGCTTTCCCCACGGGGTCTTGGGGTACTTCAATCCGATTCCCTGCCTTCCTTCTCCTCCTCCATGGGGATGGTCAGCGGGGTTCATGGCAGATCCCCTAACCTTAGGCCTTCTCCCTTTCAGACGTACCGAACCCGCCTTTCCGATAATCTTGTACCGGTGCTCGGGATTGGAGACCATGCCTATGGACGCAAAGCACTTCTCTGAAATCTTCCTCTCTTCAGAAGAAGGCATTTGGACATGAGTATACCCTCCCTCCTGGGCAAGCACGAGAGCCGAGGCGCCCGCTCCCCTCACAAGCTTTCCTCCTCTCCCCTGTTCCAATTCAATGCAGTAGACCTGGGTTCCCACCGGAATATGCTGGAGCCTCATTCGGTTCCCCAGCCGCACCTCTGTTTTCTCATCGCACAGGATTTCAGCCCCAACCTCAAGATTGTGGGGAGCCAATATGTATCCTTTTGTCCCGTTCTCATAGTGAACCAGTGCAATAAGGGCTGTTCTGTTGGGATCATATTCCAAAGACGCCACCTTCCCTTTCACTCCCAGATGATGCTGCCCGAAATCAACCAAGCGGTACAGTTTTCTCTGCCCTCCTCCCCTGTGGCGTATGGTGATCCTTCCTTGATTGTTCCTTCCTCCCGCTTTTCCCAGATGCACCAGAAGGCCCTTGAACGGCTCTTTTTTTGAAATGATGGATTCCATGTTTAATGGGCGAATAATTCTAATTTCTCCCCCTTTCTCAATGATACGATCGCTTTCTTTTCCAATCTCTCCATGAATTTCCTTCTTCCTGTTTTCCTGTCTCTTCCCATTTTGGGAGGAGTTCTCACAATATGAACGTTTTCCACATGGATATTGTAGAGATGCTCCACCGCAGACTTCACCTGGTGCTTGGTGCTTAAAGGACGGACCTGAAACACATACTGGCCGTGATCCGCAAGCATGGCTGCCTTCTCTGTGGCGTGAGGATGGAGCAATACGGATTCTGATCCCGGCAAAAGAGCCTTCTTTTCTTGCGCTCTGGGCTTTTCCTGGCTGGACTTGGCGGAGTGTACCCCGTATACAGCTTGCTGTTGTACGGGGCTTCGCTTTTTGAATAGATTAATTGCCATGGAAGGTTTCCTGAATAGTTTGGATGGAATCTTTGGGCATGACCATATACGTCTTGGAAAGCACCTCGAAAAGATTCAATTGGGTAGCAAGGATTGCTTTTGCCTTCTTGATATTGCGCACAGACAGCATGACCCCCTTCTCCTGCTTTGGCATAACAATAAGGGAACTCCTCTCCTTGACTGGGAGCGCATGGAGAATGGCCTGGAACGCTTTGGTCTTGGGCTTTTCAAACGAAAGCTGCTCTAACACGAGCAGCTGTCCCCTTTTTGCTTTCTCTGAGAGCGCCATAAACAAGGCCTTCCTGCCCATCTTCTTGTTGATCTTCTGCTTGAAGTTCCTGTTGTTTCTCGGCCCGAACGTGATTCCCCCTCCCACCCATAGGGGGGATCTCGTGGATCCGTGCCTCGCCCTTCCCGTCCCTTTCTGCCGCCACGGCTTTCTTCCTCCTCCCGAAACTTCAGATCGTGTCTTGGTATGGGCTAAGACCCGCCTCCTGTTCGCCATCTGGGATGTCGCCACCTGGTGCATCAAATCTTTCTGCATCTCCACTTCAAAAATCTCCTTGGGGAGTTCCGTGGTTCCGACTTCTTTTCCTTCAATGTTGTAGACAGGGACTTTCATAGTTATGATTCGCTCCTGATTTCAAGCAGGGTTCCTCTGGCTCCCGGAACCGCTCCTCTCACGGCAATAAGGTTGCGCTCCGCATCAATCTTCACGATGTGCAGATTCTTCACGCTTTGGCGCTTTCCGCCTGCGCGGCCCGGCATCTTTCTCCCCTTCCGTACGTGCTGGGGCCATCTGGATCCTGTTGACCCGAGCGTCCTGTGCTCGTGCTTCACTCCGTGCGTCCTGTTCCTTCCGGAAAACCCATGGCGTTTCACCGCTCCCTGAAATCCCTTCCCTTTCGAAAGGCCGGAGATCTTTACCTTCTCTCCCTCCTGAAACGAAGAAACTCCGATCTCTTCATTGGGAGTTCCCTGGATGCCTCGGAATTCTTTGACGTGTCGGAAAGTCTTGCCCTTCGCCTCAAACCCAAGCTGGAGGGCTTCATATCCCTCCTTCTCTTTGGTCATCAGCCGCAGCACTTTACAGGGACCCGCTTCAATAAAGGTCACCGGCACGACATTCCCTTTCCCGTCGAAGATCTGCGACATCTCAATTTTTTTGCCGAGTATTGCTTTCATACTTTTTCTATTGTGCCCAACAAAAATCGGGGTACTCCCCCGAATCTTTCTGGGCAGTACACTGTGCACTGTATATGCTATGAGGCATAAATACTCATACCAAAAACTCTACCTCAAGACAGCAAAAGTGTCAATGGAGAACCAAGAAAAAGCCCCTCTTCATAAAAGGGGCTATGAGGTTCCCTAGGGGATGCTCAGAAGTCATCCGAATCTTCGTCTCGCATCGAAAGAGGGATGTAAACGATTTGTTCGGGAGAAAAAGAAAAATGAGTCACAATCTCCCCTCTGCTTCTGATGGTCAAGAACTTGTCTCCGCAACCAAAGAATTGAGTGATCTCGAACCAGAATATCCCCCCTACAAGATCTGCGTGAAGATTGAGATGTGTCCATTTCGGAAAGGTTTCGTCATATTCTTTTTGGTTCCTGGGATGTCTTACGACGGCCAAAGCAATCTCGGCTTCTCTTGCAAGATTCTGCCACAAAGCGAAAAGCTGGCAATGAAAATGAGTCATCTGGCCCAGCAATTCATCTCCGTCAGAGAACGGGTTCGTGGGTAAGATGAAATCGTCCACCTGAATCTGTCTTGCCCGGGCAATAAGCTGTTCTGTAAAAGAGCTGGTCGGCATCACATCTCCTTTAGATAGAACTGTTTCTTTTATAGAGCATCAGCATATAAAAGTCAACGAAAAAACCAAAAACCGCCCTTTCAGGCGGTCTCCGTTGGTTGCTCACCCGGGGTGAGCAACCAGATTAAACACTCTTTATCTCTATATCTACGCCAGCCGGTAAATTCAAATTTCCCAAGGCGTCGATGAGTTTCGGATTGGGATTAAGGATATCGATCAGGCGCTTGTGGAGACGCATCTCAAACTGCTCTCTCGCGTCCTTGTGCACGAACGAAGAGCGGTTCACCGTGTATTTCCTGATTTCCGTAGGCAGAGGCATAGGGCCCACGATCTCCCCGCCCTGGCGAAGCACCGCGTCAGCTATCTGGCGGCAAGAGGTATCGATGACCTTGTGGTCATAGGCAGACACCTTAATCCTGAGCCTGGGCTGAGGCGCCAACTCTTCTTTCTTCTTGCTTTGAGACTGGCTTCTTGCTTTCGTTGCGGGCATGAGGATATTGGAGATTGAAAAGATCTAGGGGAACAATAATTCAATCCTGCTACTTGGATATCTTGGTTACCACTCCTGCTCCCACGGTCTTTCCGCCTTCACGAATGGCAAATCTCTGCTGTTCCTCCATTGCTATGGGAACGATAAGCTTGATCTTCATTGCGATGGTGTCGCCCGGCATCACCATTTCGGTGCCTTCGGGAAGCGTAGCTTCTCCGGTCACGTCCGTGGTTCTAAAGTAGAATTGGGGACGGTATCCGGTAAAGAACGGGGTATGGCGCCCTCCTTCTTCTTTGGTGAGAATGTACACTTCCGCGTCAAACTCCGTATGGGGGGTGATGGAATTGGGCTTGGCCAAAACCTGTCCTCTCTCCACCTCTTCTTTCTTCAACCCTCGTAAAAGAATGCCCACGTTGTCTCCCGCTCTTCCTT
>CAYYUL010000003.1:0-9733 GCA_964474915.1 uncultured Candidatus Saccharibacteria bacterium
ATAAAAATATCAGAGTCAGTAGCTCCGATTATTAGTTCCCGGGATGTAGTCGCCCTTATAGAGGAGATGATCAATAAAACTGATAGTAAATCAGTTGAGTTAGATTTTTCAAACGTTAAATTTGTTTCGCGTTCAGCCGCGCACGCCCTGCTTTTAATGAAAGACAAATTTTCTAGAAAAATCTTAAGGAAAAAAGAAATTTTGTTTAGAAATGCCAGTACAGATGTGATCCAAATGCTTCGTGTGGTTGCAGCAAACAGAGCGTTTCCCAGAAAGCATGATTTGGATTCTAATCCAAAACTAATTGACATAAATTCGTTAAGCAGAAAACTCCTTTTTGCAAAATAATATGAACGGAGGAAATTTTACTCACAAGGCCCAAGAGGCCATCATGGTTTCCCAGAACCTGGCGCAGGAAAAAGGCCAGCAGCAGGTGGACGCCCTCCATTTGCTTGCAGCGCTTCTTTCCCAGGAAGGGTCGGTGGTGCTGACCGTGCTCCAGAAACTGGGAGCGGACCTGGAAGGATCGAAAAAGAAAGTGGGGCTGGCCTTGGAAAAGCTTCCCAAAGGGACTACCGGGTATCCTTTCGGCCAATTCTACCTTACCCAGGATCTGGCTCGGGTATTGGACCGTAGCAAAGCCGAAGCCACCAAAATGGGAGACGAATATATTTCCGTAGAGCACATGTTCCTGGCGCTGATTGATACGGAATCCAAGGCGAAAGAGATTCTAGAAAAAATGAATTTTATCCAGAGCCCCTCGGGATCAGCCCCCACCCTTGAATTCGGCAAGCTGGATTACGAGACCGTGCTCAAGGTGCTGGCCCAGGTGAGGGGAGGAGTGAAGATTACCGATCCCGCCCCGGAATCCAAGTACCAGGTCATTGAGCGCTACGCAAAAAACCTCACAAGGCTGGCGGAACAGGGGAAGCTGGATCCCGTGATTGGAAGAGAAAACGAAATCAGAAGATTAATGCAGATTCTTTCCCGAAGGACCAAGAACAATCCTGTGCTCATAGGGGAAGCGGGAGTGGGGAAGACGGCGGTCGTGGAAGGGCTTGCCCAGAAAATAGTGAAGAATGAGGTTCCGGAATCTCTGAAAGACAAAGAAATCATTTCTCTGGATTTGGGGTCTTTGATTGCGGGAACAAAATATCGCGGAGAGTTCGAAGACCGCATCAAGGCGCTTTTGAAAGAATTGGACAGGTCAGGAGGAAAGTACCTTCTCTTCATTGACGAGCTTCATACATTGGTGGGAGCGGGAGCTGCCGAGGGCGCCATTGACGCCTCCAACCTGTTAAAGCCCGCCTTGGCGCGCGGGGAGCTGCGGGCCATCGGAGCCACCACGCTCAAAGAATACCAGCGGTACATTGAAAAGGACGCGGCTTTGGAAAGGAGATTCCAGCCATTGTATGTTGCCGAGCCCACCATTGAAGACACTATTATGATCCTGCGGGGCGTCAAAGAGAAGTATGAGCTCCATCACGGGGTGAAGATCAAGGATGCGGCCTTGGTGGGGGCGGCAGAACTCGCTGCGAGATACATCACAGACCGTTTTCTTCCAGACAAAGCCATTGACTTAATGGATGAAGCCATGAGTTCCCTGAGGCTTGATATGGAGTCTGAGCCTCCCGAGTTAGAGAAATTGAAGAGAGAGATCCAGAAGTTTGAGATTGAGTATGAGGCGTTAAAATCAGAAAAGGGCCAGGAAAAGAAGCTCAAAGGCATTACGCGCTCTTTAGCCGATTTGAAAGAGAAGGCAAAAGGCATTGACGCGAAATGGCAGGCTGAAAAGGAAGTCATCCACAGCATCAAGGAGCTGAAGGCCCAGTTGGAGGAGGCAAAGTTCCAGGCGGAACGAGAGCAGGCCCAAGCGAACCTTCAGAAAGTCGCGGAATTGAAGTACGGGAAGATTCCCGATCTGTTGAAACGGCTGCGCGAGGAAGAAAAGCGCCTCTTCAGGTTCCAGAAGAACCATCCTCTGCTCAAGGAAGAGGTGGCTGAAGAAGACGTGGCTCTCGTGGTTGCAAAGTGGACCGGCATTCCGGTCATGCGCCTCATGGAAGAAGAGGCAAAGAAATTGGAGAACATGGAAGATGCCCTGAAAAAGCGCGTCATCTCGCAGGAAGAGGCGATATCCGCCATTTCCAACGCCATACGCAGGAGCAGGGCAGGAATTGCCGAAGAGAACAAGCCCCTCGGGTCATTCATGTTTTTGGGTCCCACGGGAGTGGGAAAGACGGAAACCGCAAAGGCCTTGGCTGAGTTCCTGTTCAACGACGAGAACGCATTGATACGCCTTGATATGTCAGAGTATATGGAGCGTCACACCTCTTCCAAGATGATCGGATCTCCTCCGGGATACGTGGGATATGAAGAGGGAGGCCAGCTTACGGAAAAGATACGGAGAAGGCCGTACAGCGTGGTATTGCTGGACGAGATAGAAAAAGCGCATCCCGAAGTGTTCAACATGCTCTTGCCGATACTGGAAGACGGCCGACTTACTGATGCAAAGGGCCGCGTAGCTTCCTTCAAGACCGCCATCATCATCATGACCTCCAATGTAGGGTCTTCCCATATTGCAGCCCTAGCCCCTATGGGATTCCTGGGAAGCCAGGCGGACCAGACAAGGGAAGATGTAAAATCCAGAGTGCTTACTGCTCTGAAAGAAGAGTTCCGCCCGGAGTTCCTGAACCGCATTGATGAGATCATCATGTTCAACTATCTGGGAAAAGAGAATATCAAGAAAATCGTGGAACTGGAGCTTTCCAAGGTTGCCGAGCGTTTGATCGCGCAGAATATCTCAATTGAGGTGACCGAGCGCGCCAAGGAATTGCTGGCTGAAAAGGGATATGACCCCAATCTGGGAGCCAGGCCTTTAAAGCGAGTTATCCAGCGGGAGGTGTTAGACCCTTTGTCCTTCAAGATCGTTTCGCAGGAATTCCAGCGGGGCATGCATATCGGCATTGACCAGAAGGCGGGGCAGATTGTATTCCAAGGAGTTTCAGATCTTCTCAATTCTCCGAAGCGGAAGCTTGCAAAAGCAGGAAAATGAGGAAGCCGTTTCTCTTGCATTTCTTCCTCTATCTTTGGTAGTATTGATGTATGACAACCATCACCATTCCCAAAGAGATTACCGGAGGCAGAGAATTAGTTCTTGTTCCTCGAAAGGACTATGAGCGGGTTTTAAACTTTCTTCAGCAGATTAAACCGCAAGCAAAACTCGGTCGTTTTCTTAAGCAAGCTCTTCGCGAAGTGAAACAAGGAAAGACGATCGGCCCCTTCCGTTCAGTAGAAGCATTAAAGAAATCTCTTGAAGGGTGACTATTTATTACGCGCCTACATTTAAGGCGCAGCTGAGCCGTTTTCCTCCAGCAATTCATAGAAAATTCTACCAGAAAGCAGAATACCTTTTGAGAAGTCTTCATCATTCTTCGCTTCATGCGAAGAAGTATGATGAGAAGAACGATATCTGGCAGGCACGGGTAGATAAGAACGTCCGTTTCTATTTCCGTATTCAGGGTAGCACATACTTTTTACTCGATATTAAGAAGCATCCAAAATAATGGCTGCTGTTTTCATATTTCTTTTTGGGTTGGCGGTAGGGAGTTTTCTTAATGCGTTTCTTTGGCGTTTGGAAAAAGGAGAAAGCGTGTTCCACGGCAGATCGTATTGCCCAAAGTGCTCCCATACGCTTTCGTGGCCGGATCTCATTCCCTTGCTGAGCTTTGCTTTTCTGGGAGGGAGGTGCAGGTATTGCAAACAATCAATCTCCTGGCGCTACCCTCTTGTGGAGTGCGCTGCAGCCCTTTTGTTTCTCGGCATATTCTTTTTCGTATTCTCTACCCAGGCCTTCTCTGTACGCTCACTCCTTTATTTCTCCTACCTTTTGGCGGTATCATCCTGTCTGTTGGGGCTTTTTCTCTATGACCTCAAACACTATCTCCTTCCAGACAGGATTCTGTATACGGGCCTTGCAGTTTCTTTCATATGGTATGCCGCCTCGCTTTTGTTAGGAGTCGTTTCCTTGTCCTCTGTGGCGCAGCATCTCATGGGAGCGGTGATTGCTTCTGCCGTATTTTTCTCCCTGCACGCTGCTTCCCAGGGGAAGATCATGGGATTCGGGGACGGAAAGCTTGTGTTCCTCCTGGGGATTCTCCTGCCGCCGCCTCAATTGACGTTCGCTTTATTCTTGGCATTCTGCTCTGGGGCCGTTGTGGGCATCATCCTCATTCTTTTGCGAAAGAAGAGCATGAGATCTGAAGTTCCCTTCGGCCCGTTTCTGATTGGAGGGGCATTCGCATCTCTTTTGTTCGGAGGCCCTGTTATTTCCTGGTATGTTTCTTTGATGCCCTCGCTCTTTTGAGGGATGATTTTGTGATATGATTGAGGCATGCAACGCAATAAGGGATTCACGCTGATTGAGCTTTTGGTCACCACCTCGCTCATCATATTCATCACATCTTTGACGTTCCTGAACTGGCAGTCCTCGCAGGGGAATCTTTCCCTTCAGCGAGGCATCCACCAGTTGGCTCAAGACATAGCAAGAACCCAGGAATTGTCCTTGCAGAGCAAAAGCTTTACCTGCGCCTCACGATCCATTTCGGGGTACGGGATGTATTTCAATCTGAGCGCGCCCGACTCCTATCTTATCTTTGCAGAGTGCAACAGCACGAATGCATATGAAGCAGCTTCAGACGGCCTTGTGGAGACCGTATCGTTTCAGAAAGGGGTCAAGATTACAGCTCTTTCTCCGAGTCCCTTGTCTGTCGTGTTTCTGCCTCCTGATCCTCAGGTATTCATCAAGCCGGGAGATCCGTCTCAAGCCCAAATCACCCTGGGCCAGGATGGCGCTACGCGATCTGTCATCGTGAATCAGAGAGGGGTTGTTGACGTACAGTGATTATGCGCAAGGGATTTACCATTGTTGAGGTGCTTGTCGCAACATTTCTCGTTTCTGTGGGGATTATGGGGGTTTTTGCGCTGATTGGGCGGGTGGCATCGCAATCCTCCCAGTCCCTTTCCAGACTCTCGGCTTCTTTTCTTGCCAGGGAAGGGATAGAGATCACGAGAAACATGAGAGACAGCAATCTGCTCAAGCTCAACAAGGGATTGGGAGGATTGTGGACGGATGGGCTTTTGTCGTGCTCTGCGGGATGCGAGATTGATTACAACGATTCTTCGTTCGTATCCTATTCCGGGAGGTTCTTAAAGAACAATGCAAGCTTTTATTCGTACGACTCCGGAACAGACACGAAATTCCAGCGCAAGATCACCATTACCTCCCTGAATGCCTACACCTTGGAGGTGGCCGTGGATATATTCTGGCAGGATAAGGGAAACGCACAGAGCGTGCGGGCCGCCACGCAGCTTTTTAACTGGTATTCCCCATAATGATATGACGCGCAGAGGATTTACCTTGATTGAAGTAGTGGTCGCGGTCGCATTGTTCTCCGTCATTTTCGGGGTCATGATTTCCCTGCTGTTCGTTGCCCTTGCAAGCCAGCGCCAGTCAATCACCATCCAAGAGCTTGTGAGCCAAAGCTCTACGGTAGGGGAATACATGACCAGAGCGTTGCGCCAGGCCCAGAAGGAAACGGGCCAGGGGTGCTTGTCTTCCAAAGGGCTCAATTACGAGATCACGCACTCTGGAAGCGGAGTGAAGTTCGTAAACGTTCAAGGCCAATGCCAGGAATTCTTCCTGGAGAACCAGATCATAAAAGAGATAAAGGGAATACAAGCATTGTCTCTCTCCCCAGACGATATGCGAATTCTTGCCCTGAATTTCTTTCCAAGAGGGGAATCCCAGGCAGACGAGCTCCAGCCACGACTCTCTTTCTTCATTGATATGCAGGGAAAGGACGACAAGCCCGGAACCCAGACCCGTTTTCAGTTGCAGACGACCATATCTCAAAGAGCATATGACATTATTCAATAACATGTGCGAAAAACTCAAAGACGAACAGGGAGTCTCTCTCTACCTTTCTTTCATGATGCTCACCGTCCTTCTGGGGTTAGCCCTTGGATTGAGCGCGATTCTCGTGAGCCAGCTCCATATCATACGAGGAGTGGGAGAATCCCTCATTTCCTTTTACGGGGCGGAAGCCGGCATTGAGCGCGTATTGTACATCGACACCAAGTTCTGCGGGGGAGAATCTTCCGCAGAGCAACGGGTGCGGTGCATCAATGAGGAGATTGAAGAACTTTCTCCTTCTGACTTCCAATTGAGCAACGGGGCCCAGTACTCACTTCTCGTGGAGAGGAAAGGGCAGGGAACGTGTCCCGGTTCCGCCCCGAATTATTGCGCCAAGTCAGCAGGAGTGTTCCAGAAAGCAAACCGGGCGATCCGCATGGTTCGATAAGTATGCACAAAGAAGAAGCGAAAAAGCGCATTGCAAAGCTCAGGGAGACGATCAATCACCATCGGTATCTGTACCATGTGCGAGACCGGGAAGAGATATCCGCTGAAGCCCTGGACGCCTTAAAACACGAGCTTTTCCTGCTGGAGCAGGAGTACCCGGATCTTGTGAGCAAGGATTCTCCCACTCAGCGGATAGGAGGAAAGCCCTTGGGGAAATTTCAGAAGGTTATCCATACGGTCCCCATGCTTTCTATTGAAGACGTATTTTCAAGGGAAGAGTTGAAACAGTGGGAAGAGTATCTGTTGCGTTTGGCGAGAGGTCCGACCTCCCGCGGAGGCCGGACCTCAATCAAGACCTCATTCAACTATTTTGTGGAACTTAAGATAGACGGCTTTGCGGTTTCTCTTCTCTATCGCAGCGGTCTCTTCGTAAGAGGTGCTACCCGAGGCAACGGTAGGGTGGGAGAAGACGTCACCCAGAACCTGAAAACCATAGAGAGCATCCCTTTAGCTCTTACGGGTCATGATACGGGAGAGGTCGAAGTGAGAGGGGAAGTATATATGGAGAAAAAAGCATTTGAGAAATTCAAACCATTGTATTCCAACCCGCGCAATCTGGCTTCGGGCTCCATTCGCCAGCTGGACCCCAAGGTTGCCGCTTCCCGGCCTCTCAAGTTCATGGCATATGATCTCGTCACGGATCTTGGCCAGAGCACTCATGCCAAAGAGCATGAGATACTCAAGAAGCTTGGATTTAAAACAGACGAGACGGCCAAACTATGCACAACAACGGATGCAATATGGGAATACCGGGAATCCATAGGAAAGAAACGGGATTCTTTGCCTTTCCAGATAGACGGGGTAGTGGCCTCTGTGAACGACCTGGAGCTGTTCCAAAAACTTGGAGTAGCGGGAAAAAGCCCTCGGGGCATACGGGCCATCAAGTTTTCAGGGAAGCAGGGGGTGACGAAATTGAAGTCCATTGTTCTTCAAGTGGGAAGAACCGGGGCAATTACTCCCGTAGCCCTTTTAGAGCCCGTGGAGGTTGCGGGCGTGACTATTTCAAGAGCTACTCTGCATAACGAGGATGAGATCCGCAGACTTGACGTGAAAGCGGGGGATACCGTGATCGTAGAGAGGGCCGGAGACGTGATTCCCGCCGTGATCAAAGTATTGGACGAATTGCGATCAGGAAAAGAGAAATCTTTTCATATGCCTGCCTCGTGTCCTGTATGCAAGAGCCCCTTGTCAAAAGACGGGAAGATATGGAGATGCGCGAATAAGAATTGTCAGGCTCAACGCAGGGAATTGCTCTACCATTTTGTTTCAAAGAAAGGGTTTAATATCGTAGGGCTTGGCCCTAACATTATTGATACGTTAGTAGGAGAGCATCTTATCGTAGGCTCTGCCGACATCTTCAAGCTCTACGAAGGGGATCTGGTTCCGCTGGAACGATTCGGAGAGAAATCAGCCTCCAATATTATTGTATCTATCAAGGCAAGCAAGCATATTTCTCTTCCCAGATTCCTTTTTAGTCTTGGAATCCGCCATATGGGAGAGGAAACCGCATACGACGTCGCAGAGCGTTTCGGAAGCATCGAGAAGCTCATGCGAGCTGACAAAGAATCGCTGAGGGCGGTGCGGGATGTGGGAGAAGTGGCGGCAGAGAGCATTGTTCGGTGGTTTCACAACACATCAAATAGAAAGCTCATTGCAGATCTTATGGATTCCGGGGTGAAGATAGGGAGGGAGAAGAAGGGAGTGAAAAGCGCCAATCTGCGCGGCAAGACATTTGTCTTTACAGGAGAGCTCAAGAGCATGACAAGAGACGAGGCGAAGGAGAGAATTAGAGACCTAGGGGGAGAGGTATCGGAATCTGTTTCCTCCAAAACAACGTATGTCGTGACAGGAGAGAACCCTGGTTCCAAGCTAGACAAAGCAAGGAAGGTTGGTGTAAAAATATTGAACGAATCAGAGTTCCTTACGCTTCTTTCTTGAGTTTTTCCAAGAATCGCCAACAAAGAAATTGTATGGTATCATTAGGTTGTATGAGAATAAATAAACAACCTCCAGAAACACTCCGTCCTTTGATCTGGTGGGCAAAATGGGAAGATATCGACATAGAAAAAGATAAGGAAGATATTATCGTAAGTGCCGTGAACGAGGGCACTCTTGACCATTGGCGATGGCTCTTGAAGGTGTATGGGAAAGAGGCGATCCGCAAGGTGCTTTCGAAACGGCTTGCAACAGAATTTCACAAGGAGTCCCGTAATCTAGCAAAAGTCATATTTTCGATACCTGACTTTCAACATGCACGGAGAAGCGCTCACTAAAGAAGCCACGACCTTGCTCCCTCTTCTTGGGAGATTTAAAGACTTTTATCTTGTGGGTGGCACAGCTTTAGCTCTTCAAATTGGCACCGTCTTTCTATTGATTTTGATTTGTTTTCTGCGCAGGAGCTTCCACTAAATCTATTGCAGACGATCAAAAGAGTATTCTCTGATTCTTCTGTGACTGTAACGTACCATACTTCGGAACAACTCAACGTTCTTATCGATAACATTCAAACGACATTTCTTCAGTATCCGTATCCAGCTATCGATCCGTTTATTTCTCATCAAGGCGTTTCCCTTGCCAGTATTCAGGAGATTGCTGCCATGAAAGCGCTTGCTATTGGTGGACGCCTCTCCTACAAGGATTACGTCGACTGGTATTTTCTACTAAAAAGGGGGTATATAAAACTTGAGGATACAATTTCTTTTTGCCGCAAGAAATTTGGAGGAGATTTTAACGACCGCCTCTTTTTGGGTCAACTCGTATCGCTTGAAGATATTCCAACCCAAGAGATACATTTTCTTAGGAATTCAGTAGATCGCACAACCATCGCGAAATTCTTAGAAGAAACCGTACGCACATTTTCGATCTGACGCAAAAGAAAGAAGTAATCGCCAGCAGGGCGATTTTTTGTTATATCAAGCATTGATGCATCAAGCGAAGCTTGATATAAGTACAGTATGAATTCCTTATGGATGCACATAAAGCGTTTTGATTGGCAGCTTGTTTGGTCTTCTTCTGTTCTTGTAATAATAGGGCTTGCCTCTCTCTACAGTTCTTCTTTGCAAAGCTCCAATTTTTCCAACTTTGAGAAACAAATTCTTTTCTTTGCCATAGGGTTGTTTCTCATGCTCTTTTTTTCCCTGATTGACTGGAGGGTTTTAAAAAATGACTCGTACATTATTCCTTTGTTCTATTGTATCGGGGTTATTGCGCTCATCGGCCTGTTTTTTATTGCTCCAGAGATAAGAGGAATCAAGAGGTGGTACAGAATAGGAGAGATTTTAGCTGACCCGATCGAATATATCAAGATCATCC
>CAYYUL010000003.1:9743-16303 GCA_964474915.1 uncultured Candidatus Saccharibacteria bacterium
GGATACGGCATATCATCATATCGGGTGTCTATTTTGCCATTCCAATGGCTCTTATGTTTTTCCAACCAGAGCTTGGATCGATACTTTTACTGTCATTCGTCTGGGTAATTATGCTTTTGGTCGCGGGAATCAAGCTGCGGCATCTCTTGCTGATATGTTTCATAGGGATCTTCGCAATCTCTTCAGGATGGGCCTTTGTCCTCAAGGATTATCAGAAAAACAGGGTTTTAAGCTTTGTGGAGCCAGGATTGGATCCTTTGGGGCTCGGGTGGAGCCAATATCAGTCAAAGATCGCAATAGCCAACGGAGGATTACTTGGCCAAGGGTTAGGAAAAGGGACTCAAACTCAATACGGATTCCTTTCTGAGCCCCAAACAGACTTTATTTTTGCCGCTATTGCAGAAGAGCTCGGATTCGTTGGAATCGTGATACTGCTCTCTTCGTTTCTTTTGTTGATCTTCAGGATTGTTAAGATAGGCATGACAGCAGAGAGTAATTTCCCCCGGCTATTCTCAGCTGGCATTGCAGCGACATTAATCGCAGGAGTATTCATCAATATAGGAATGAACTTGGGATTATTGCCTATTATCGGTCTTCCCCTGCCTTTTGTGAGCTATGGAGGATCGGGTTTGCTTATGATTTTTGTAGGGCTAGGAGTGCTTCAGAGCATCAAAGCGCATTGATCTTTTTGATCATGCGCTCGGCAGTTTTTCCCGTTACTCCTATGTACCTCTTAAGCTCCTCCGCGGAAAGAGGAGATTTTTTATTACTTGCAATATAAATAGCGAAAAACCAGTCAGAAAGCTTTATTCTTGACTTATGGAATATGGTGTTCGCGGTCGGGTAGATTTGAAAACCGCACCAAGAGCAAGCATACGACCTTCTCTTTTTTACGCGGTAGAATCCTCCTGACTTTGAACATTTAGGACAAGTATAGTTTTTACCATACTTGTCTTGAAATACATGTTTAAGACATGCGTCTTCGTTTGGAAAATCTCTTTTGAATTGTTCGATAGTGTATTCCATACCAATATCTTACTTTAAAGCAAGTATTCATGTCAAGATCAACGAGGTTTTCATACTTTATATTAAAGATTCTGGCGCATATCGGTTCTTGTTAAGTTGCAGGATGTTAGAAGCATGCCTTCTAACATCTCTAACATCCTGGCAGGCAATAGGAATGCGCCTAGGGAGGGGGGGGTAACAGAGGGCTAGGTATAATTTGGTTTGGAAAGAAATCATAATTGGGCATATCGGTATGATATATCGGTTATCCCCATATATAGGTAGATATGCTCTTGACACGCTTGTTTGCTTTTGGGAAAATAACCTAATTTGAAAGCCCTGGGACGTAGCTTTAAAAACAAGAAAACCCCGCAGCAAAAACCGTAAGCAGAAGTGGTTTTTTCGTTGGGGTTTTCAGTTTTCAATATAGTGTAGGAGATTACCTTTGTCAAGCTTTCTTGTATGCAAGAGAAACCAACATCAGAAAACTACATCTCTCTTTCGGATGCGGCAACATACTGCAACTACTCGCAGGAGTATTTGAGTTTGCGAGCCCGGCAGGGAAAATTGCGCGCGGAAAAGATTGGAAGGAACTGGCTGACAAAAAGGGACTGGCTCCAAGATTATATTGATCATGTAGAAGAATATAAGAACGGGAAGAATGGAGCCGAAGACAGTTTCTTGTCTTCTGCGGGCAATTTAGGCGAAGCTCCTGCGGAGCCGTTTAACATTGCCCAAGGTTCGCCGAAGGCAAAAACATTTAAAGAATTTTCTCCCCCGGAAAATCTTCCTATCCAACAAGAGGTCTGGCCGCTTTCAGAGGTCGGACCTCTAACGCACACATTTGCACATGTATTGAAAAATGTCGCTTCTCTTGCCGGAGCTTCAACAATTGTTGTCGCAGGAATGATTGCGGGACAAGAAAGTCTGCAGGGCGTACATCAGGATATTTCTTCTGCGGCACATAAAGTTGTGCAGCAGGCCGGAAAAGAAACAGAACCTTTGCGCGAACTCTTTGCGAATCTGCAGGAAGGAGCCCTCGTTGCTTCTGATGCGTTGAAAGATCATGCGGAATACGCAACCGCATCTATAGCGCAGGCTTCGGAAACATTGGGAAACGAAACCGACAGGACATTTCCTTTCTTGGCTCCCGCAGGTGACATTGTTTGGAGATATTGGAGCTGGCTTGTAGAAAATCTTGGAAATTCGTACATTGTGCTCAACAACATTCTCGAAGAAGGGATCCGAGGAGACATTCGCCAGCTTGCTGATTTGAATGAGAGAGTGGCCCAGGGCATCCAGCAAGATCTCCAATTCGCAACATCTGTTTCTCGAGGTACCTCCGCTCTTATTCAGGGAGTGAAGGGGGTGATAGAGCAGGGTATCGGACTTGCAAAGAAAGGGATTCAATTCGTTACTTCTCCGCGGGGTCCTATAGAAGAGCCCGTAGCAAGTGAAAAAAAAGAAGAACCGCAAGAAGAACCGCAGAAGGAAGAAAAACCTGCGGAAACGATACAAGAGGTGGAAGTTTCCAGGGTAACGCAGGTGCAGCCGATTCGCGAAATCACAAAAGAAGTCCGCGTTCTTGATTCAGAAGAACTCCTCCAGATTAAATCCGACTTGGCAAAAGTGCTTTCTTGGAGGGGAGACATTGACGGGATCCTGGGGTTGTCGGCAAAACTGCAAACATCTCCTCCTCAGTCATTTGCTCCTACGGCTCCCGTGTACATCGGGTCTTCCGGCCTCCAGGTGGGAGGAAACGCGAACTTCGCTTCTCTGGGAGTTTCAGGGGAAGCCGGCGTGAAAAACTTGGGCGTGGGGAGATCGGCTACATTTGGAGAAAATACCACGGATCGGTTCACCGTCAAATCCACGACTTCTTTTACGGGCCCCGTCACCCTTTCTGCCGGCTTTACCGTTTCAGGAGATACTTCGTTCACAGGGAATGTCACCCTTGGAGATGCAGCTGCGGATACCCTCACCATTAACGCAACCTTGGCTACCATTGCCAATAACTTCAACATAGACGACAGCACGTTGTTCATTGACTCTGCGAACAACAGAGTCGGCATCCGAACGATAACTCCTTCATATACGTTTGATGTTGCGGGAGACGTTAATGTGCAAGGAACTACGATATTAGGGGATGCCTTGGGAGATGCTCTTACCTTTAACGCTTCCACTCTTTCTGTGCCGAATAATTTCAATATAGACGGAGCCACCTTATACATTGACGCATCAAACGACAGGATAGGCATAGGAACCATTTCTCCTTCAACAAAGCTGCATGGTGTAACGAATGATTCTGCAACGGATAGCGTCACGAACGTTCTCACATTAGATCACAGCACTTCGGGAACGGCGGCAGCCGGCATTGGTACGGGACTGCTGTTTCGCGCAGAGAACGCGGGAGGAATAATTTCAAACGTGGCTCAAATTGCCGGTTCTCTTGCAGACGCAACTTCGGCGTCTGAAGACGGCGTGCTTGCATTTTACACCGCGGGAGCGAACGGTTCCGCATTAGCCGAACGCGCCCGCATTGGCAGTTCGGGAAACGTGGGCATTAATGACACCACTCCTGATGCTCTCCTCGATCTTGATTCAACTTCTACTGCAGGCGGTGATTTTCTGATAACCAATACCGGCATCGGCACCTCCGGGTCAGTAGCTCAAATTATTTCCAACTCCACAACTGCGGGAGATATATTGACCGTCTCTGCAACAGGCCTGACCACTGGCACAGCGCTTACTCTTTCGGGCCCTTCTTCTACCGGGGTTACGGATCATTTTGTAAAAATAACAGCTGACGTAGGCAGTGCCGCTTCTCTGATGAACTTTAACCCAGATTTTTCCGGATCTGCCGTGACCGGGTATGGTATCTACAATACGGCAACTGATTCTACTGCGAATACCAATACCGACTATGGTTATTACGGATCTCTGGATCTCACAGGAAACGCAGCCAAGACAGGGTACGGCATGTATTCCACAATTACATCAAGCTCTACCAGTGCTGACACCACATATTCAGCATACTTGGCATCATCAATTACAGGAGCAATCTCTACGGGTACGAGGAATAATTACGGCATCTACTCAGCTCCTGCGAACACAGGCGTCAATACAGGGGGTACTTTAAATGTTTTTGGGGCATACCTTATTCCTTCATCTTCAGGTCCCACAGGAGCAACAACCACAAATGTATATGGCCTCTATACTTCTACTACTGGCACCCATGGAGCAGATGCGGGAACTGTCAGGCAATACGGCGTGTATGTTGGCGATGGAGTTTCGTCCCTAAACGGAAGTTCTATTAAAACCGGTCTTTACATAGAGTCGCAAACAGGGGCAGATACTAACTACGCAGCCATATTCGCGGGAGGAAACGTGGGCATTGGCGATACTTCTCCTTCCGCGCCCTTGGAGGTGGGAGACGGAACTGATTCCATTCAGTTTAGCAGCGTCGGTGATATTACCTTTGTTGATGCCAACGGAGCAGCAAGTATCACCGGTCCTGCAGGCGGAGCCCTTACTGTGGCTGGCGGCGCTTCCCAAGCCCTCACCCTCACGGGAGCCGCCGCTTCCACATGGTCAACCTCAAACGGACTGCTCACCATCACCGGAGATGACGGAGTGACCATCAATGCAAGCACCACCTCAGGATTTGTAGTGAACGTGCCAGACAATATCGCTGACGCAGTGGACATCCAGGAAACCGCAGGAGGAAGAAATTATATCAACATTTCAACCCTGGACGCTGGAGCCGCAATGCAGTTTGGCAACGCAACCACCAACCCGACCTTTGGGTTCCTGGGCACGGGAGCGGTAACCATAGCAGGTAGCGGAGACGGAACAGACGCCTTGATTCTCACTTTGGGAGACATCCTTGTCACCAACGGAGACCTTGATGTTGCGGGAGGGGACTTCAATATTACTCTGGATGCCGGGGACGGGGTAAATATAGCCAAAGGAGCAGCTCCCACTGTGGATGTCTTCACCGTGAACGGAGGAACCTCCACTACAGACGGAGTAGATGCCCTCCAACTCACTTTCACCGGAAGCAATGCTTCTGGAAATATCATAGATATTACCCCCTCAATATCTGTGAACGCTTCAGACACCTTCAATATAGTAGATATAGATGCTTTTACCGCAACAATTTCTGCAGCAGGGACCCTCACGCTAAACGGTTTTTCCGTCGGCACTCTAACACAATCTGAAACAACGGGAACTATTACTGCAACTGGATTTAACATTGGTACTGGCTGGGATACGGATATCAACGCCGCCACCTCTTTGGAGATAGGGATTGGGGGAACCAATGAGTTGGTGCTTAATGCTACAGACCTCTCACCTGCCACCTCTGATGGTTCTGCTTTGGGTACAGGTTCCCTCATGTGGGCAGACCTCTTCCTGGCTTCAGGCGGAGTAGTTAACTTTAACAATGCGGATGTCCTTATCACCCATGCAGCCGAGACCTTAACCTTTGACGGAGCTACTAATACTTACACTACCGGGTATCGTTTTGGCCAGGCCATCATCTTAACCGGTGATGTTATTGGCGGGGGCATCGGCCAGATTACATCCAGTGATGCAACGCTTGGGTTTCAAATATCAGGTGGTGCTACCGCAGCGTCAAATAATCTTGGAAGCAGCATCTCTCTCTATGGAGGATCGCATGCTACTGTACCGGGAGGTTTTGATATTACGACTCCCCGGGCTGATGGGGCTGCTGGAATCACTAGGTTACGGATTACCGGAGACGTGGCAGCAGGGTCTTCCTCCTACACCTGGGATGCCGGCACCTTCAGCTTCAATGGAGCCACCACCATCAATACTTCCTCAGCAGCCCTCACCATAGATGCCGCCACTCAAGCAACTTTTGATACTGCCCAAACAGTGGCCTCGGGAGCCAGTGCCACCCTCGATGCTGTCCAGGTGCAGGGAGATACCATCACCATATCAGGAGTCACCAACATCACCACCGCAGCAGGATTCAACCTGGTAGACTTGAAAGCCCCCACGTACTCCAACGCCTCCATTGCCGTCAGTAATGCTGCCACCGCATATATCAGCGGAGCTCCGGCAGCTTCTGGAGGTATGTCCATTTCCAATGCCTACGCCCTGTGGGTGGATGCGGGGACCACCAGACTGGATGGGAACCTTAATATCACCGGAGGAAGTGGAGTCACTTTTGATGGAGCCACTGACCTTGACATTGATGATAACACCGCCAGTGCCTTGACCATCAGTGAGGGAGCCAACAACTACTTCTTAATAACCACCACTGATACAGCAACGGTGGTGACTCTGGATCTGCCAGTGGCAGGTTCATCAACCACCACCGGCAATCTGTTTACGGCCAATACCACCAAAACCATCAACTTGGGGACTGGCACTGCGGCAGACACCATCAATATTGGAACAGGAGCAACCAATGCTGATGCCATCACGATAGGCAATACCGGGGTGGCCACCACCATTGATATAAACTCGGGGACAGCCACTGTTAATGCCATTGATATAACTACAGACAGTGTCACCACAGCCACTGC
>CAYYUL010000004.1:0-16189 GCA_964474915.1 uncultured Candidatus Saccharibacteria bacterium
GACCTTCCCTCCTTTGAGGAAAGGGCACAACAGGTCAATCACCTTAATGCCTGTCTCGAATATTTCTGGATCCACTTTCTGGTTCTTCAATTCGGGCGAGGGCTGGTGGATGGAAGATCGTTTCACTCCTTCAGAAAGAGCAGGCAATCCGTCAATGGGTTCTCCCAGCACATTGAACATCCGTCCGAGAACCTCTTCTCCTATGGGAACCTCAATCGGCTTTCCGGTATCCATAACCTCCTCTTTCCTCTTCAGGCCGTCCGTAGAATCCATTGCGATGGTCCTTACCCTGTTCCCTCCCAGATGCTGGGCGACTTCCAACGTCACGCTTGTTCCTTCTTTCTGCACGAGAAGGGCGTTCAAAAGCGCAGGAAGCGCATCCTCGAACTCCACATCTACGACAGGGCCTGCGATTTGTATGATTGTGCCTTTATTCATATATATTACGAAGTCAACGCTTCTTTCGCCGTTGAAACTTCGGCTAATTCCTGGGTAATGGCCGCCTGCCTCGCTTTGTTCAGGCTCAACGTCAGGGTATCTAACATATCGTTTGCGTTCTCTGTAGCGTTCTTCATTGCCACCATGCGGGAAGCATGCTCGGAAGCATTCGATTCGAAAAGCAAATGGAGGACTTCCACGCGGAAGAGCTGTTTTAATAAGGCATCGAACAGTTCCGCAAAAGGAAGCTCTATGACATATGGCCGGAATCCCGCTTCTTCCTGCTCCTCGGTTCTCGCATACACCCCTTGAGGTGAGCCCGAGCCAAGCGAATACTTTCCTTTCTGGGGAAGAATGCCCTGAACCATCTCCTGGAGGTTTTCAACGCTCAAGGGAAGAAAAACACGAAGCTCCGCTTTCTGGCTCAGGGCTGAAAGGAACGTGGTGGAACAGGAAACCACTTTTCGGTAGAGTCTTAGCTCATATTGTGAAAGAATGAACTCTGCAACAGGAGCTCCATCGCTCAAGGAAGCGATGTCTGAAAACTGGAAAAACTCCCTGTCCAACGGAATGCCTGACTTTTGAAAAAATGCTGCGGCTTTTTTCCCTACCGCCACTCCCCTCACGTCATTCTCTTCCTTCAAGAACTTTGCCGCTGCCCTCAGTACCTGGGTGTTGTAGGAACCGCACAATCCCCTGTCTGAAGTAATGAGCAGGAGGCACGCGCTCCCTTGCTCATTCTCCTTGAGCAATAAAGATTCCTGGAACGCCTGCTCTCCTTTGGCGTATGCAAGCAGATTCCTTAACAGGCGGACTGCGTTCTTTGCAAAAGGGCGCGCCCTCAAGGCGACGGATTCCGCCTTGCGCATTTTCGTTGCCGCCACCAATTCCATAGCTCTCGTGATCTGCCGGATATTTCCCGTGGCCCGTATGTTGTCCTGGATGCTACGTGTTGAAGGCATGCTGCAGTAGTTCTTCAACGATTATTTTCAGCTGGTCTCGAACCTTGTCATCAAAATCCCCGGTGTCCCGTATGCGCTTCAATAAATCTTTATGGGAAGCGCGCAGGGTGTCCAAGAGTTTTGCTTCGAACATCCGAACTTGCTCTATGGGAAGAGCGTCGAGATATCCCTGGATCCCGCACCACAAAGAGCACACCTCTTCTTCCAATGGAAGAACCTTGTACTGGTCTTGCTTCAAAAGCTCCATGAGGCGCTGACCTCTGTGAATGCGCTTTTTCGTCGCCTCATCCAAGTCCTGGGAGAACTGGGCGAAAGAAGCCAGCTCCTGGAACTGGGCCAGCTCTAACTTCAACTGGGAAGCGACGTTCTTCATGGCTTTTGTCTGCGCCGCTGATCCTACGCGGGACACAGAAATGCCGATATTAACCGCAGGCCTCTGGCCTTTGAAGAACAAATCCTGTTCCAAGAAAATCTGGCCGTCTGTAATGGAGATGACGTTGGTGGGAATGTATGCCGCAATGTCTCCCATCTGGGTCTCCACGATGGGGAGCGCGGTCAGCGAACCTCCTCCGTAATCCTTGGAAAGCCGGGCCGCTCTCTCCAAAAGCCTTGAATGGAGATAGAATACGTCTCCGGGATACGCCTCTCTTCCAGGAGGTCGTTTTAACAGCAAGGCGATCTGGCGCCAGGCCCAGGCATGCTTTGAAAGATCGTCGTAGATGATCAAGGCGTCCCGCCCTTTGTCGCGGAAATACTCTCCCATGCTGCATCCTGCATACGGAGCCACGTACCAGAAAGGGGCAGGGTCTGAAGCGGTGGCAGCCACCACAATGGTATATTCCATGGCTCCTTTCGATTCCAGGTCTTTCACAAGCTGGGCAACCTTTGAGCTTTTCTGGCCTATAGCAACATACACGCATACGGGGCGCGTCTCTTTGGACTCGTGCAGTTGATTGAGGATGATGTCTTCCACCAAAGATGTTTTTCCTATCTGCCTGTCTCCGATGATCAACTCTCTCTGCCCTCTTCCTATGGGCAGGGTCGCGTCCACAAGCTTGATGCCTGTCGCCAGAGGAATAGAAACCGACTGCCTCATCATTACCGAAGGAGCTAAGCGTTCCACGGGATACAAGGAAACCTGCTTTTCAGAAAGCACGCCCTTTCCGTCCAAGGGAACCCCCAAGGGATTCACCACTCTTCCCAAAAGCCCTTCTCCCACGGGAACCGAAAGCACCTGCCTGGTCCTTCTCACGACATCCCCTTCCTTGATGTCCTTGTCGTCTCCGAGCACCACGGCCTCCACGGAATACTCTTCCAAGCTCAATACTAAAGCTGCCAATGGCTTTACGGGCTTGCCCTGAGCGTAGTCAAAGGGCCATTTTTCGATAAGCACCTGCTCTGAGAAAAGGCAGTTGGGCAAACCTTCAATAGTCACCACGCCGTCCCCTACCGACACTACTTTTCCGATCTCTTCTCCCTTCACTTTCAAATCAGCCCCCTCGATCTGCTTTTGTAAAATGTCTACGATAAAGTCTCTTTTCATATTGAACTTCGTTCTCTATATCGCCAGGGCGTTATGATATAAACATGCGCCTCAATTTCTCCCGCACTGTTCCGTCAAACAAATACGTATGCTCCACGAAAAGGGCGGCTCCCGCAATCACGCGAGCATCAATGGTTTCTTTTAAAAACACTTTGTTCTTTGGAAAAAGCCTCAAGGCCTCGCTTTTCGATCTTCGAGAAAGAGGCTCCGCTGAAACGATCTCCAGCACTTTTCCGCGGCGCTTCTGCCACAGCGCGTCAAATGTTCTGAGTATTCCCGGAAGACGCTTGAGATCTCCTCGTTTCTTCAAAAGCAAAAGAAAATTTCGCATTCTCTCTTTGACGCGCTTCCCTTTTGCGCGATCGATCGCTGAAACAAGGGCTTTCGCATAAGCAGAGCTTGATTTCCAATTAAGCATAGCTTGGTTTCATCATGAGGGTATCTGCTTAGACGGCATCATACTGTTCTTTTCGAAATTGAACGAATGCTTCTTTCTGCAGATTTTCTTTTTCTTTTTTCGTCAAAGCCTTGGACAAAACCTTCTCCGTCGCCATGAATGCGATCTCGGAGATCGAGTGCCGGGCATTCCGCATCAACTCTTCCGTTTCCCGTTCCGCCCTGCTCTTTGCCTCTTTCAAGATATGTTCTTCATGTGATTTCATCGTCCGCAGCGTTTCTTTTTCGAGTTCTTGCGCCTTCGCATTGGTCTGAGAAATGATCGCGTCTGCCTTCTGGCGGGCCCGCACAAGCGTTTGTTTTTCCAGGACTCCTATTCTCTCTAGTTCATGCTCCGCTGTTGCCTTGAGAGAAACGCCTTTCTCAATCTCTATTCTGCGCTTCTCCAGAAACACGAAAAGTTTTCGGAACACGAACCGATTCAGCAGCCAGAGAAGCAACAAAAAATTCACTGTTTGAGCTGCCAACAGCTTTCCGTCAATTCCTAGATTGCTGAATAATTCCTGCATGTTTATACAAACTTAATGATCAGCGCGATGACTAAGGCGTAAATTGCAATGGCCTCCGCAAACGCGATTGCCAAAATCATTGCGGCCTGAATCTTGGGCGTGGCTTCCGGGTTTCTTCCGATGGCCTCCATGGCTTTTCCAGCCAGTATCCCGATCGCGATGCCGGGCCCTACGGCTCCCAGCCCGATGGCCAAGGCCGCTGCTATTGATTTGACTCCTTCAAGTTCCATGTGAATATGTATGCGTGTTAGCTGTTATATGACCTTTAAGCAAAGCTTGATTTTCAATTAATGCGACGGCGTTTCCGTTGCGATTTTCAAAAATATCAGCGCAAGCATCGCAAATACCAGCGCCTGGATTAACCCCACGAAAATCTCTAATGCAAAAAAGGGCAGAGGAATGAAAAAAGGCGCCAACGACATCATAAGAATCAGCAACACCTCTCCTGCAAAAATGTTGCCGAACAGCCGGAAAGAAAAGGAAAGCACTCTTGCGAATTCCCCTATCGTCTCCAAAAGACCTACGAAAAAATAGATAGGGCCTTTGTCCAACACGAAGAACTTGGAGAGATGGTGGAGCAATCCGAGCTTTCGAATTCCATACCATTGTACGGCAATCATGGTAATCAGAGCAAGAGCCAGTGTCGTATTCAAATCGCTGTTCGCGGAACGGAAGAGAGGCACAAAGCTCCTTTCTCCCCCATGTTCTTCCCAGAACCCCAGAGATCCAGTGCCAGGCAATACCCCCAGCCAGTTATTCAAAAGAATGAAAAGGAACAGAGTCGCCACAAGCGGGAAGAATGCCATGGCCTGCTTTTTGTTCCCTGCCACTCCTGCCATGAAATCAAGAATGCCGGAAACCACGGTTTCCACACCATTCTGAAGTTTCCGGGGAACAAGAGAAAGAGAACGAACCGCAAAAAAACCGCATCCAAGCAATAAAGAAGCGGTCGTTATGGAGAGAATCAAACTATTGGAAACGGGGATTCCTATAAACGAAGTGATAATCTCTGGTTTCAAACTTAATTCCATAGGAATCAAGGGTTTACGAAGTAAGTTCTTATCTCCATATCAAGTTTCTATTATAGTCTCTTTTATCTAATCTGTAAAGAACGAGAGAATCCTCAGAGAAAAAGCCGGAGAGGACTCCGGCGTTCTTGTTCTTACATGTATCCGTCCATTTCCCAAAGAAAGGCCGCGAATCGCACGGTTCGCAAGAGAACATGAAGGAAAACGACGACGCACCCTGCAACGATCCCGATCCACCAAATCTCAGACGTCTCGAAACCCTGCGAAACAATGGGCTGAACATCGGGAAAAAGAGCTGTGCGCAAGTGCGGAGAGGAGGAGTGTACGGGCAAGACGGGCTCCCCTGCCATGCTTTGCGGTATCTTCAGCAAGGTACCGGGAAAGATCTTCCTGCAGAAATCGCTTGAGCGCAGTCCCATGCTCTGAGCTTTCTCTTCCAATACCTGGGCATTCTCATGGTAGAGTTCTGGAAAACGGGCTCCGTCTCCTACCAATTCATAGCTCAAGTCCCAGCAGGTATCCCCCTTTTTTACCTCTAGGGTTCCGTCGTCTGCGTGCGCATGAGGCGCTTGGAGAGCCGCTAAACAACAAAGAATGAGAATGATTCCAGCTACCTTCATACGATCCTCCTTGAAAGGTGCCGCGTTGCTGGAATTCCTATACCATACTCTCGTTTATCTATCAAGCTTTGCGATACGGCGCAGAATGATCTCCTTTCCTTCTTTCAATATCCAAGATCGCAGAGATCTCTCAATCATCCCTTGATCATGGCCCAAGCAAATGACATCTGGCTTCAACCTCTTGATGATATTCCACGAAGATTGGCTGCTGTCTCCAAGCAGAGCTCTGGAAACCAAGGGATTTTTCTTGAGCATTGCTACGCGCTGTGCCTGCGTATGGCGGGGCGTCTTATTCTTCAGCATCTTGCATACTGCATCCCTCCCTGCAACAGCAATAAGCTCTGAACCGTACTGAGAGGCCCTTTCAAGAAACATCCTGTGCCCCTTGTGAAGGCCGTCAAATATGCCGAACACAACCACCCTTCTTTTGATTCCCCCTTCCCCTTTTCTCCAGTTCGCATGCTGTACTATCGGAGAATACAAATCTTCTCTAAGAGAAATGCGCAAGAGCTCCAGATCCTTCTTTGAGGGATCCCTGTCCTGAAACTTCACAAAAGGAATATCTTCAATGACAGCCAAAGGGGTTTGTTCTTTTCCTTCCCCCATTGCCAAGACGGCTGCTCCGGCCAGCCCGTCCATTACGTTCGCCTGCGTCACCTTGAGTCTTCTCTGGAATAAATCCTTTTCTCCCCGATAATCATGTAATGCCTGGAACCCGCTGTGAGCGATCGAAACTCCCGTCACTCCCCAGCGGAGAGGGGTTGTTTTGCTGTCCGTAATAATGACTCCGACGCGCTTTACATGAAATCTGTCCCGGAGATGCGAACGCACCCTGTTGGCAACCCCTTGGGGATCATGCGGCCAGAGCACGTAGAGATTGTCCGCGTTGGACTCGTCTATCCCGGCTGATGCGATAAACGTCCCGCGTTTTACCGTAAGCATAAAATTATATTGGCTCAAAGAGCGCGGAAGATAATATTCCGCCTCCTTTTTCGCAAGCTCGTCTTTGGTGTGCTTTTTGGGGTCTGCAACCATTCCCTGGCAGAGAGCGATAATCTTTGAAGTAATGGCGAGAACCGATCTTTCCTTTATGCGAGGAAGATATGCGTCAAGGATAGAAAAAAGATCTGAATCCCTCAGGGTTATTTTGTGCGTTTTGACGGCCGTAATCTTCATACAAGGTGATACTAACAGAATCCTGAAAAAGAAAAAGGGACAAAATGTCCCTTGATGAGTGCAGGGTTTCGAGGGCAGGCAATCGGAGCTACCACCCCTCTCCACCCGTAACTGACGTTTTTTTGTAGGCCTCGTCTCTTGGCCTCTTGCGAAAGGAAGAGCGCTTTGTATGTTCCTTCCATTTCATCCAGTGTGTGTCCGTTTGAGCCCTTCCTTGCGCACGTTCCCATTGCTGACTGCAGAGGTATGAAAGATCGGAGAGATGGTGGTCTGCAAACAAAGCATGGAGTATGCCAGCTACCTTCGGGCGTTTCCTCCGATCCTACCCGAGGGCTCAACATCGTGCCTTCCTTTGCTTGAAAACTCGGTATCCCTGCCGACCTACCCTTATACTAGCATATGAAAGGAATCCGACAATACCAGCGAACGCAATGACGAGGAGCAGAAACTTCATTGCGCTCTTGTTCTCATATGATTCTTTATCGTTTCAAATTGCGTTGCGATAAAAGAGCCCGCAAGAATAAGACTCGTGCCGACGATAAAAGACATGGAGATTTTCTCGTTGAGTATGGGGACGGCAAAAAGCGTCGTTGCCACAGGATTGAGATACAATACCATGCCAGCAACAAATGCGCTGGTGAGCTTGAGGCCTGCCTGATACGCCAAAAACGCAAGGAGCGACGCGAATATCCCTTGATAGATCAATCCAAACCATCCGTGAAAGCCCACTGAAGAAATCCATGCATTCCCCATGATGTTTTCAAAAAGGGCAAAGGGCAGAAAGAGTGCAGACCCGACAAGAATAGAATATGCGGTAATGGTGACGGGAGAATAGCGAATAGAAAGTCTTTTGGAAATCAGTATGTACCCGACCCAGCTCAACATGGAAAAAAAGAGGAAGATATCTGCAAGCAAAGAGCCGTTGCTCCAGCCCTCGGACGTTTCGCCCCAGATGATAAGGAACGCTCCCGCCAATCCCAAAAACGCTCCTCCGATTTGGAGAGACGTAATGCGCTCGTTCAGGAAAAAGAAAGCTGCTAGTGCTGTAGCAATGGGAACCAACGTCATGATTGATTGAGCGGTAATCGCTGACGTGTGCTGGATGGCATAGAAGAAAAAACCGAGATTCAACCCCTGGCCCAGAAGCCCTGCAAAGAAAAACTGCAATGCATCTTTCTTTTCAATACGGAAGAATCCTCGAGGAAGAAAGATGACAATCATGCAGGAAAGCGCAAGCAGTCTTCCTAGGAATGCCAATGAAAATTGGGGAATTTCTTGCAGGGCAAGCTTTGTGACCACCGGCCCAGGACCCCATAAAAGCACCGTGGCCAATAACGCCAAAATCCCGATTTGTTTTTGGGAAATCTTCATATTACCCATGTTTGATCTCTATCACGTCCCCGTCTCGCACCATATAGTCCTTGCCTTCGGTTCTCATCCACCCTTTGGCAAGAGCTTGCGAAAGGCCTCCTGCCTCTAAAAGCTTGTCCCAGGAGATGACGGCTGCCCGGATGAACTTTTCTTCAAAGTCTGAATGGATGACGCCTCCCGCCCTCGGAGCCTTGGCGCCGCGATGCACCGTCCATGCGCGAACCTCGTCTTCTCCCGCGGTAAAGAAGGTAATGAGGTCAAGCGCTTCATATGCCTTCTTGACGAGATCTCCGAGACGCGACTGAAGCCCCAGCTCTTGCTGAGACTCAGGGCTCAAATCCGCAATCTCCATTTCTTCTTTCATATTGAGGATTACAAAAGACACGCGCTTTGCTTGGAAAAAAGAGCGAAGGGCTGAAGGGAGCTTCCCGTTGTTTGCGTTGCATGCAAAAATAGCGGGTTTTGCGGTGAGCAGCTGCAATTCTTTCACCATGTCCTGCACCTCAGGATGCTGTGTTAAGAAATCTCTTGCAGAAATCCCTTTATTCAGCGCATTCTGCAGATCCTGAAGAATCTCTTCCTTTTCTTTCTCTTTCTCCCTCTCTCTGCGCTTTCGCACGGTTTCCAGGTCTTTGAGAAGGAGCTCTGTATTGATGGTTTCGATATCCCGCATGGGATCTAAGGATTCTTGAACGTGCACGACCTCGGAATCCTCAAAACAGCGCACCACCTGGCAAATGGCCTGCACTTCCCGTATATGGGAAAGGAACTGGTTCCCCAGTCCTTCTCCTTCATGAGCTCCTTTCACGAGCCCCGCGATATCCACGAACTCAACAATCGTAGGAATGATTTTCTTTGGCTGAAAGAATGCGGCAAGCTTTTGCAATCTTTCGTCCGGCACTTTTACGATCCCGATATTGGGTTCAATGGTGCAGAAGGGATAGTTGGCAATATCCACCTGTTTTCTCGTGAGCGCCTTGAACAGCGTGGACTTCCCCACATTCGGCAACCCCACGATTCCAACAGAAATATTCATTAAAGAGTTGCAAAAAGTTCCTATCTATGGTATGAGAAAATAAGCAAAAAATCAAGGAGGTGCGCGTTGAAGGTGCTCACTGAGGAATTAGTACGGGAAGCAATTAAACTTGCGCTCCCTACCATTCGCTTGCTTTGCGAACAGGACACATGGGGGCCGAAAGGAGTCGTGATCGCGGTCTCTGGAGAAGGGATTCTGAAACCCGTCATCCACATCATGGATGAGCTCGGGCCCAATGAAACCTGGCTCGACGAGGGCAAACCGATAGATTTTAAGGAGATCGCCCTGCAAAAACTCCGTGGAGCTTCCAGAGAGGGCCGCACCAGCCATTCGATTGCACAAGACAAGCCATGGCTTCTCAGGTCAGGAGATAGCCTCTATCGAGGAGCCGTTGCTGAAGATCAAGGACTAGCGGTTGCGGCTTCCGGCGTCCATGAAACGATGGATGAAGCGATCGCATGGATCGTCTTCAACATCATAGCTGCGCTCTGTCATAGAAGAGTTAGGATAGTCCTCACAGGACATAACACCCACGTCGTCCCTTAAACACTTGGGGCTGCGTACAGACTCTGTACCCAGTCCTTTTTATTTCATCCAATAAGGGTCCCGGTGAACGGTTTTCCCGCAATCGCCCTTGCGAAACTTTCCAGATTGCTTCCTTTCAGGATTTTCGCCTCAAGACCGATTTTCTTTGCCAATCTTGTGGCCACAGGATCCACGGGCAATGAAAGCCCTGGAGTCCACTTCTTGGGAATGATTCTCTGATACGCCGACCATGATATCTGTTTTACGGGTTTTGCTGAAGGAAACTTCCTGGGATCTTTTTCGTGTACAAACTGCGTGTCTCCCGCGATAATAACCTTTTTTCCGTGAAGTTTTTCCGCCAAACGCACCGCAACATAATCGGTAGACCAGCCGGGCCGCCATCCGGAAGCTATCACGAGATTGTGATTTTGCAGCGCATCCGCCTCTTTTTGCGTTGGATCGTGATCAATAATCACAGGATACGCCTCTTTATAGAAAATAGTCCGTATCAAATGCGCGTTGAGCCGTGTGGCGTGCACGCCGATCCAATCCAGATCTTCTCCCGGAACCGAAACTACCTTGGACGCCGCCTTTTGGTAGAGGCGTGTGATCTTTCCTCCTCCGATCACAAGGCAGAAGCGCCGCTTCTTGGCAAGCTCTTTCAAAAGAAAAGCGCGAAAGCGCTTCAGAAATGTACTGCTGACGATTCCCTGTTCTGCTCCGTGGGGAGCGACAAGAGATCCTCCCAGGGCGATTACCGTGAACGAATTTTTGGCGTTCATTGACAAGATTATTCTTCTGTGGTATCTTTCGCTTTAGTGATAAATTCCACCGTGTTCTTTGAAAGGAGACTGTGTTGTTTGAACATCTGAAAAAAACCGCTAATCAGGTGAAAGGAGAACTGGAAAGCTGCTCCTGGACTGACCTGCTTATTCTCGGGCTCGTCATCGGGCTCATCCTGGGCGGTATCGCAGGCGCCCTTGCCAGTATAGAGTATGGCATGTTCCATGTCCAGTCGAACATCTACTGGATGGCAATCGCAATACATACGGTTGCGTGCCTATTCTTGAGCTACGCAAGATTCCCTGCGATAAGCATGGGGTTAACAGCGGGCTGTGTCGCGGCTTTAACGACAACGCTTGCAATCGGATTCTCTCCGACGACCGGCCTGAATGTCGCACTGGTCACCGTTGCTTCGGGCACGATGGCGACGATCGGTGGCTGGTACATCCAATCAATTGGTAAAGAGCATCCCGAAGAGTCTGTGTAATCACAGACTTTTTCTTTTTCGAATCATTTTCTCCAATCCTATCGTCCTCAGCTCTCGATGGAGCTTGGAATATCCGCACCATCCTTGAGAACACACCCAGGAATCAGCCGGGTGCACGCAGTACCACACGTTGTTCCGTATCGCGAACGAGATGGCGTCAATGATGCGGAATAAGGAACTCGTATCAATGCCGCTCTTGCGCACGGGAAAACGCGCGACCGAAGCTTCCTTGTTCCCAAGAATAAGAACGTCTTTCACTAAAGACTTGGGCTTCTGCGAAGTGAGATACTCATAGGCAAAGCTATAGAGCGCAAGCTGGGAATCCATTGCTACGTGCTGAAGGACGGGCTTCTTCTTCGTTGTCTTGGTTTCATGGAGAATATGCGAAGTATCTACGAGATCAATCCTTCCGATGAGCTCTATGTTGTTTCGCAAAGGAATCTCAAAAGGTTCTTCCGCAAACAGCGGGTCCGTATGCTTTTCAATCTCTCTCTTATAGACGGCTATCCCTCTTTTCCCGGCATCCAAAAGATCAGAAGAGCTCGCCTTGCGTTCTTTCTCCATGAACTCTTTCGTGATGAGGGAGGAGTTCTTCTCTAATTCTTCGTAATAGTGTTCCAAATGCTTTCGCAGGAATCTCTCGTAAACCTCCTGGGCCTCTGGAACGGAAAACGCTCTCCCCTCTTCCATTTTCTTCATGTAATCTTGCGCGATCGTATCATGCAGGGCCAAACCCTGTTTCATCGCCTTGACTGAAGGAGTCCTTACGCCAAAAATATATCGAAAAAGATAGTGCTCTGGACATCTGACATACGTCATCAGCTGGGAAAAGCTGATGCGCAGAGGCCTCGTGTATTCCTTTTTCTTTCTCATGTTTTCAATATACCACGGCTAAAAGAAAAAGGGCTCTTGCGAACCCTATGCGCTTTCTTCTAAAAGACCCGTGAGAATCTTACGATACTCAATGATACCAGCGGAGAACGGAACTGTACGTTCTCCGACTGAATATCCGCACTGCAGGCATTTGAAAGAGGAAGAACCAAGCAACTCATCCTCTTCTGTAAAAAGATCTCCTCTGCACTTGGGGCATGCCTTGAGTTTAAACGGCAAGGAGCTCGCCTCCTTTCCAACATATCCAAAGAACGTTGGAATAAAGATATCGCAACGCGAACGATTTGTCAACGCTTCTTGAGAAAAGGCTCCAATACCTTGCGAACCGATTCCCGGTAGTCGCAGAACTCGCAATCAGACCCTGGAGAAGGAATATTCGGCGACACAAGGCATGCTTTTGCTTTCAAGAGCGCCTCATCCACCCATGCGTCCGAACCTTCGTACGGAAGGATCTTCACGTCAAACTCAAGTTTTGCGTCAAAAGCTTTTCTGTCCATCTTCCCGTTCACGTACACGAAATATCCTATGGGGGAAACGCTGAATCCGTTCTTCCGAAACAGCCACTGGTACATCTCAATCTGGCGCTTGTATCCGCCTTGCCATTCCTCGTCAATCGTGACCTCGCTCGCTTTTGCCGTTGCTTTGTAGTCAACAATATGGAGCTCTCCTTCTGAATTCACCCATACGTCGTCAATTCCTCCCCGAAGGATGAGATGTGATGGCTCATGCAGAGCTTTCACTCCCTTGGTTCTCGCGTCTCGCCACTCTTCAAGCTTTGCATGCGCAAAAGGAACCGCAGATATCCCGTACGAAACCATCAAGGGATGGGCGGTCTTTTGTGCTCGGTGAATGTCAAACTCTTTTTTCAAGAGAGTATCCACTGCGTTGTTCAAGCTGAATGGATACCCCGGAGGCTGCGGCACCCCCAAGCGCAGATCAAGATAGAAACACCTCTCGCACTTGATGAAAAGATCCAGCTTCGTCCGGCTCAAAGTGAATGGTTCCTTGGAGGAAGGATCAAACAAGTTTCTTGTGCGTATTCCAGAATATGAAGGCATGAGGAAAATGGTATGGCTGCGGTACGTTCAGGGTAGCACGTTTTCCGCAGACCGTCTTGGAATGAACGGTTTCATTGTTCGTACGAAGAAAAAGAGTCCGAGAAACAGCACGGAAGCTGCCAGCAGAAACTGGCTGTGGAGCCCTGCAATAGAAATCAGGACGCCGGCCGATAACGGGCCCACAACTCTTCCGAAAGATTCAAAGGAGAATGCCAGTCCCATGGTGGTTCCCTGTCCTTCCTTCGTCCGTTCGGAAAGAAGTGCGTTTATGGTAGGCCTGTAGAGCGCGCTCCCCAGCGTGGAGATAGACACAAAGAGAAAAAGAATGGCGGGAAAAGGCGCAAAAGAAATGAGCCCCTGACCTAACGCCATAATGAATACTCCCAGCGCCACGATCGTCAGCTCTCCCAAGGCTCTCGCCAAGCGCGGCAAAAACAGCCACTGGGTAAGAGCTCCTGTTATTCCCATGGAGGTAAACAGAAGCCCGATATGGGACTCGTCAAAAGAGAACTGTTCGTTCGCGAACAGAGGAAAGGCAACCTGGAGATTAGAAAGCGCGAATCCCCACGCAAACAGCAGAAAAAAGAGAGTTCCGAAGTTTCCCCTGAAAGCGCGGGCCATTGCTTTCACGTTCACCAATCCTTCTTTGATCACAAACCGCTCTGCTTTCTCTTTCAGGGATTCTGGGACAAGGAATAAAACGAAGGTCGCGTTCAAGAGCGCAAGGCCCCCTGCAACGAAAAACGGAAGGGAATGATTGATTTCAGAAAGGAATCCCGCAACTGCCGGCCCCACGATAAATCCTAAAGAGAACGTTGCGGTGAGGCGGCTCACGTATGTAATCCTCTGCTCTTTGGAAGTGCTGTCTCCAACGTACGCCACCGCAATGGGATACACTCCAGCAGAAAAGATTCCGTGCAGGGCGCGGGAAAAGAACAGCCATTTCAAAGACGTAGCCGCCCCGAATATGATGAAAGAAACCGCCGTTCCCAAAAGAGCGATGAGCAGGATGGGTTTTCTTCCGAACCGGTCAGACAGCCGCCCCACGATGGGAGCTGCAAGAAATTGGGTAAAGGAAAACGAGGCCGCCAAAAAACCCAGCTGTACGGGGGTTGCTCCGTATCGCTGGGCGTACAGAGGCAGCAAAGGAAACACCATCCCGAATCCCACGATGGTAATGAATACCGCGAAATATAAGAACACGAGTCCTTGATGACCAGAACCTTGATTCCTCGCAAAACTCGGAATTAAAAAAAGAAGCTGGGATTTCATACAGATATGCTCTATCCAGAAATATAGTGTACTCCGAGTTCCTCCGCAGAGCAAGGTTCTAATGGAGGGTTCTCTTTGCCTCAATGATTCTTTCTGCGGAAAACTCAATGAAAGGATGGACTTCTTTCTTTCCTTTCACAGCCTTCCAGAACTCCTGATGAAACTCTGAAACAAGTTTCGCATCGGGATACCCCGCAACTAAAAGCACGTTCACTCCCCCTTCCAGCGCCTGAACGCCGATATCTCCGAGGCTGTATTGCGAAAGAAGGGCGGGGCTCAAAAGATCGTCAGACATCACAAGCACCTCGTTCCCGAGCTTCTCTCTTAAAAACTTTACTCCGGAAAACGGGAAAGGACTTTTCTTATCTATATCTTCATACACCGCATGCGAAACCATGAGCAAAGGAACGGGATGTTCCTTGAAAAGCATATTGAATAAGGAGATGTCAGGCACGCTTTTTACCACAGGCACTGTTCCCTGTTCCGGATTCTCTGGAATACCGCCGTATCCCGGGAAATGTTTTGGAACGGCAATCACTCCTTTTGACTCGTACCCCTCAACAAGCCCCAAAAGTATCGGAAAAGCTTCCGAAGGGCTCTTTTGGAACGACCTCCCATAGAGAAAATCTTCTTTCCCCGCGCTGTCGAGCACGGGCGCCAGATTCATATTTACCCCTATTTGCCGCAATTCCGCTGCCCTTTTCTGACCAATGGCGTATCCCTCTTCTTTGTCAAACAGCCCTGCCTGGGAAGCGCGCTCTACCCAGGGAACACGCGATATCTCCCCTCCCTCCTGATCAACGGCAATAAACAAGGGACGCCCAATGTTCCGCAAAGCGAATTCCTGAAGATCGCTTGTCAGTTTCCGAACCTGCATCCAGCTTATAATATTTCTTGAAAGCAACAATACTCCTCCAGGACGAATTTCTTCCAAAAGCTCTCCGAGCTCAGGAGTAAACTCTGTTCCTTCAAATCCGATGATCAGCATTTGCCCCAACGCATCTTGCAAAAGGTTTTCTGAAAACTTTGGATTGGGTGTGGTAGACAAAACCCAAAAAGAGTAGAGGAGAAGGATGCCGACTAGGAAACCTCCGAGGGGTATTGCTATCGTTTTCATTCTTGTTCTGTCAGCTGATCTATTTTTGCGGCAAGAATGAAATCATTTTCTGAAAGCCCATGGATGACATGCGTAGTGAGCTCAATGCCCACTTTATTGTATACGATACGGATATTGGGATGGTGCTGTTCTCTCTCGGCCAATTCCGCCACCCTGTTCACAAATTCCATCGCTTCTTTAAAATCCGCGAACGCGTACTGTTTATTGATCCGCGCGCCGTCAACAACTTCCCATCCTTCTCCCAGTTGGGAAATATAGTCTTTCACTTCGCTTTCTGAAAGAGGGAGAATCCCTCCTTCACAAGGCTTGCATATTTTTTCTGTAAGAGGGGCCATGTACTTGACAAGATCAACAGATAAGCTAGTATTCTATCAGGTGGATGAGCTGGGTTAAACTCGACTCTATAACCACGCCGTGGTACCACTTGCGGCCTTATATCGAGTCAAGGACTGCGTACGTAAGTGCTTGGGGCAGCTCATCCATTACTAAATAGTTCTTTCTCTCGGTCCATCTTTTCATGATGGACCTTTTTGTTATATATTAATCAGCCGTATATATTTACAAATTCTTGAGTTAATCATTTTTACGGCCATATAGTTGCGGCTTTCGGAAGGGGATGGTTTTTGCAATCATGCTTTCGTGCGGGGCATATGTGCCTGCCGTATTCAATGATTCTATACGTAAAATCGAACCATGCGTTTCTCGGAAGCAGTTTCATCAAATCTTGCTCTATGTTGTTGGGATCTGAAAAATCCGTAAGTCCCAGTTTCCGGGAGAGACGCCGTACATGAGTATCCACGGCAATGCCCTCCACTATTCCGTATGCGTTTCCCAAGACGACATTTGCAGTCTTACGGGCCACTCCAGGAAGCAAGAGTATCTATTTCATGGTATGGGGAACTTTTACGTGGAATTTC
>CAYYUL010000005.1:0-15006 GCA_964474915.1 uncultured Candidatus Saccharibacteria bacterium
AGCATAAGTACCCGGTGCACGAAATTCCCTATGGTTGCGACGAGTATGCTGTTATTGGTTTCTCCGAAATCCTGCCAGGTGAAGTTCAATTCCTTTTGCTCTGGCATGTGCAGAGCGAGGTAGAACCGCAAAGCATCCACGGGATAGTGTTCGAGCAAATAGGGCGTTTCAATGATCCAATTGCGGGACTTGGACATCTTCTGGCCTTCCAAAAGCAGAAACTTGTTCACGAATACGTTCGTTGGAAGATTGATGTTCTTGTCGTAAGCGATCAATTGGGCGGGCCAGTTTATGGTATGGAACACCAGATTGTCTTGCCCGACAAAGTAAAAGGTCTCTGCCTTTTTGCCGTACAAAAACTCTTTCCAGTATGATGGTTTTCCTTTCTTCCTGGAGTATTCAATGGCGGCAGAAAGATACCCTGCCACTGCCTCAAACCAAACATAGAACACTTTATGCCGGATGTTTGTAATGCGCAGCTTGGCGGGGATTCTTGAAACAGGGAGGGCAACTCCGTAGTCCATATCCCTGGTAATCGCTCGGGGCTTCACTCCTTCTTGTACCCAGCCCATTGCTTCTTTCTGCACCCATTGGCGCCAATGTTTTCTGGAAAGAAGCCATTTCTTCACGGGCCCTTGCAGTTTTTCAAGATCTAAAAAGTAGTTCTCTGTTTCCTTTTTTACCAGAGGGCTCTTATCGATGCGGGATACGGGATTGAGGAGCTCCAAAGAATCCAGCTGCCTCCCGCAGGCTTCGCACTGATCTCCTCTGGCATCCTGTGCTCGGCAATAGGGGCACTCTCCTTCAATATACCTGTCCTGGAGAAACTTCTTTGAGGCAACGGAATACAGCTGCTCTGTGTTTAATATTTTGATACATCCGTTCTTCAAAAGCTCTAGAAACATCTCCTGTGCTACCTTTGTATGATTCTGGGTGTGAGTGGAGGTATAAAGGTCGTACTCAATGAAAAGCTCTTTGAGGTATTTCTTATCCAATGCATGAAAGAAAGAGGCGACCTCTTCGGGAGATCTCCCTTCTTGTTCCGCTTTCAGGGTAATGGGAGTTCCATGGAAATCAGATCCAGAAACCATGAGCACTCTATTGCCTTTGATCCTGTGGTACCGCGCAAAAATGTCCGGGGGCAAATATGCCCCGGCCACATTTCCCAAATGAAACACGTCGTTCACATAAGGCCATGCCACCCCGATAAAGATGCTCCGAATCTTCTTTCTCATAGATAGTGCTCTAGAAGCGTAGCGTGCAAGATACCCTTATCATAGCGTGGCTCAAATGAAAAGAAAAAGCCCCTGTGTTATACGCAGGGGAGAGCGAAATGTTAATCTTCGGCAAAGAAATCTCCTTGGCGGCCGTTCCAAGAAATAGATTCTGAAGGCCGACCAACTCTCGTTCCGTGAAAAGAGAATCCATCGCTATCAGATGGCGGCCGAGAGAATGAAATCTGCCCGAGAATTTCTCCTCGGTAAAGCCCGCCGCCAGCATTACAAAATACAGGCGTGCCTGTACCTGCGAGTTCCCGCAACTCATCTGTAAAAAGCACACGAGCCATGAAGCTTCCTCCTTGTAAGGTGCTGAACAATGTGCGCGTTTCTATAGTATAGAAATTGTCAGCTGCGAGGTCAAGAAGATCCTTCTTCCTCTCTCTTCCGCTCAAGAAAGTCGTGCCAGAACTCAAAGAGAATGCCCACCAAAGGAACTGCCAGCACAGCTCCCAATATACCCCAGAGTTTTCCCCCTACGGTCAAAGCCACGAGCACCAATACGCTTGGTCAAAATTGGAGTCAAAATATTATTCTCAATCTGCTGAATAAGGGCAAACGCCAGCAGAACAAGAAAAGCTTTGGTGAGAGAATCAAACGCAATGACAATGACAAGGAAAAGAGAGGCTACCAAAGGACCCACGACAGGAATGAAGTTTGAAATCGTTGCCAGAAGAGAGAGGGAAAAAGGATATCTCACGTCAAACATAAAGAGAGTGAAAAGCATAAGCGCCCCGACGAACAGAGAGCTCAAAAGGCGGGAGACGAACCATCCGGAAACCTTCTTCTGGGTCCTCCTCCAAAGAATGAGGGCGATTGCTTCGTACTTTTTCGGGAAAAGAAAGGGGATGGAACGCTCCACGGACTTCTCTTCCAGGGAAAGGAATATGGCAATGCTCACCACAAACAAGGCGGAAAAAATGCCGCCGAGTACCGCAAAAAGCCCGGCCAGGATACTGGAAGCCGCTTTCTGTGCATTGTCTCCGAGCGCTGAAAGCGCCTCTTGGATGCCGGAAAACGCCTCCACGCCAAACCCTTTCAGCAGAGGGGTTGTCGTCTGCAGGTATTGAGGCAGAAACTGGGAAAACCGCTGGATCTCCTGCACGAAAAACGGGGACATGCTGTACAGTGTGAGCGCCAAAAGCGAACAGAAAGCCAAATATACGAATACGACAGAAATTCCCCTAGGGATCCCGAATCGGCAGAGAAACGCAATGACCGGATCGAACAGAATGGAGATGACGAGCCCGAACAGCACCAAGATGAAAATATCTTTCGTAAGGAATACGACGTACAACAGAAAGGCGGCGATGAATATCTTGGATATCGCCCCCCAGCTCATGTCTAGCACGTGTTCTTCCTTGTACATTACCAGATATTATGCGGACATCATGCGTTTGCGCAGCTTTTCCTTGTCTTCATGGGGACCCAGGAGCGCGAGGTTCAGTCTCTCGGGCGCCAGAAGTTCTTGGGCCAAGGATTGTATCTGCGCCCTCGTCACGCCTTCAATCTTATCATACGTATGCTCCGGGGTTAACGGTTCTTCTTCCATAATCTCCTGAAGGCCGTAGAACGAGGCCTGGGCGTCCGAAGACTCCAGGTGCAGGGCCATTTTCCCTTTTATGTTCTCTTTTGCCTTCCGGAGCTCCTGCGGAGATACTCCTCGGCTCGCTATCTTCCGATATTCTCGCACTATGGCAGTTATTGCAGCTTCCGTCTTCTCGTTCTTCACGCCCGCTCTCGTCACGATGTATCCGAGGTCCGGCTCCATTTCCGCCTGCGTGGAAACGTAGTATGCCAGTCCGAGCTTCTCTCTGATTTCAACAAAAAGCCTTGAGCTCATCATGCCCCCTAAAATAGTAGCCAGCACCTCCTGGGTCCATCGCTTGGGATGGGAAAGAGGATATGCCCTCATTCCCAGGCAGAGATGGGATTGGTCTGTCTTCCGGCTCTCCGCAAACACTTCGGGTTCTCTCTGCACCTGGACCGCATCGGTCCTTTTGCGGAACGGAGAATCTGGCACGAGACCAAACTTCTTCTCGATGCCTGTTTCGCCTTTCAGATTCCCTGCCGCGCATACCACCGTGTTCTGAGCCACGTACTGGGACTTCATGTATTCATGAATATTTTCTCTCTTGAGTCCCGTGATGCTTTCTTTGGTGCCAACGATATTCCAGCCAGCCGGCTGATCTCCGAAAAGAAGTTCCCGCCAGAGGGTCTGAACCCTCTGCATGGGGGAATCATTATCCATATTGAGCTCCTCAATGACCACTCCTTTTTCCTTCTCTATCTCTTTTTGCGGAAGCAGAGAGTTGAGGAATATGTCTGAAACCCAGTCCAGGGCAAGGCGAAAATGCTTGGCATCCACTTTCGCATAGTATCCCGTATAGTCGTATCCGGTAAACGCATTGTACATGCCTCCTACCCTGTCCAAAGGTTCAGATATTGATATGGCAGTCCTCCGCTTCTTGGTTCCCTTAAAAAACATGTGCTCTAAAAAGTGGGAAACGCCCTGGAGCTTCTTTGTCTCGTTCTTCGCTCCTGTGCCCACCAATACTAAAATGGTGACCGCCAATGAATTATTCTGCGGGATTTCCAGGATTCGCAATCCGTTCTTGAGAATTGCTTTATGCATTGAGCTTTTCTTTGAGGAATCGGGAAAGTTCTTGGATTGATATGCGTTCCTGCTTCATGGTGTCTCGGTCGCGAACAGTCACCGCCTTGTCCTTCAACGTATCGAAGTCTACCGTCACGCAGAAAGGGGTTCCTATTTCGTCCTGTCTCCGATACCGTTTCCCAATGGACTGCGTCTCATCGTAGTCGCATGTAAAATATCGTGCCAGATCCTCATGTATCTGCCTTGCGATCCTTGAAAGCTCTTCTTTCTTGGAAAGCGGAAGAATGGCTGCCTTCACGGGAGCCAACCAGTAAGGAAACTTCATCACGACCCTCGTGTCCGTTTCTCCTTCTTCGGCGGTGGGAGCTTCTTCTTCAGAATATGCTTCCAGCAACGCCACCAGCACCGTGCGGTCCAGTCCGAAGGTGGGTTCTATCACATGGGGCAGGAACTTTTCCTTTGTTTCGGGATCCTCATACTGCAAATCATCCCCGGATTTTGCCATGTGGTTCTTTAAGTCAAAATCGGTCCTGTATGCCAACCCGTACAATTCCTTTCTCCCGAAAGGATAGTCGTACTCAATATCAACGGTTCGTTTTGAATAGTGCGCCCGTTCCCCGTCCGGAATATCTACTTCATGAACATGGCTCTCCTGAACCCCCACATGCGACAGCCACTTCTTCATGTTTTCAAGCCAGTATGTAAACCATTTCTCCCAATCTCGCTCTCGCACAAAATACTCAAATTCCATTAAGTCAAACTCTCTCGTCCTGAAGATGAAGTTCCCCGGGGTGATTTCGTTGCGGAACGCCTTGCCCTGGGAAGCAATGCCGAAAGGCAATCGTTTGCGCGTCGTTTCAAGCACGCTCTTAAAATCAACGAACATTGACTGGGCAAGTTCGGGACGAAAGTATGCGACATTCGCCTTGTCTTCCGCTGGTCCCAAAAAAGTCTTCAGCATCAAGTTGAACTGCTTAGCTTCAGTCCAATTTTCAGCGCCACATTCAGGGCATGTGATACCCTTCATGGGGGTTTTTGAATCGGTCCATCCAATACTATCTGCCCGGAATCTCTCATGGCATTTTTTGCATTCCACCAAAGGATCGGTAAACTCCTTGAGATGCCCTGACGCCTCCCATACCTTGGGGTTCATAAGAAGGGCTGCGTCAATGCCCACCATGTCGGTTCTTCTTGTCACGAACCACCTCCACCATTCCTGCCTGATGTTGTTCTTCAATTCCACGCCCAAGGGGCCGTAATCCCATGAATTTGCTAAGCCTCCGTAGATTTCAGAACCGGGGAAAATAAAACCCCTCCTTTTACACAGAGAAATTATAGTCTGCATTTTCTCTTCCATAGTTCCAACTGTATCAGATTTAAGAGAAAAAAGAAAAGGCGCTGATTGCTTCAAACAACCAACGCCGACTATAAGATCGCTAGAGGAGGGAATGACCGGCATACCAATGGATTCCTTTCAATACTTGCGCTCCCAAGGGATCTCTCGTGATTTGTTCATGTCCCTCAAAGTCTGAAAAGGCATTCTTTGTCGGCCGATTTACATACACAAGGCCGTAGCCAGAGCTCATGGCCAAAGGGCCGCGGCCGCCATAGAAAACCCCGGTTGCGTATTGCCTTGTAAGGGCCTCTTTGAGAAAAGGAATGACGCGTTCCTGGTAATGGCCTCTGTACTGCATGATCCAGACCGGCGTCCCTTCGCACGAGATTATGGTCTGGCCGGCGCCATGATCCCCAGACAGGGAGACAACGTACATGTCAGTATACACAAGAGGCTCTTTGCTGAACCGCCACGCCTTTGCTCCAGGGAATTCAGGAATAACGATTCTCTCTCCTTGCCGCTCGCCTTCTCTCCCTGCCCAAGTATTGAGGGCTGCCTCGGAGAAGAATCTTTCTACTTCCCGGATGTCCATCGCTCTCTCCTTTCTTAAACCGAGACGTACTAACGGAAAGATACCCAAAAACTGAGGTCTTGTCAACCTCAACTGGTTGCTCACCCAGGGTAAGCAACTACTGCACGATGCCTCCTGAATGAGATACCGTAGGATCATCAGGCAAGCTCGTGTCCAATGAATTGTCTGACGCTTCCAATATGGAGGTTGTAAACGTATCTTCTCCGGTTGCCTTCACCTGCCCCATGATCTGGGCCAAACTTCCTTTTTGCTCAACGGCCGGGACGAACTGGACCTGAAACACAACGGAGAGCGCCTGAGAACTTGCCGGCAGGCTCCCCGCATCCCATTCAAGCTCTCTATTCTCTGAAAGCGAAAGCTTTGCGGAAGCCGGGGCGATCTGTCCTGTCATCTGTACGCCCTCTGGCAAAAGCGCCCTCACTTTGACATTTTCCAGGTCATTGGATGTGTTCTGTAATTCCCAAACGACCGTATACGTGGTGAGCCCTCCCGCAACAGGAGGAATGGGTCCCGAATTCTCGAACGTATCCTCCTTGTAAAATCCCTTCTGGTCTACTGAAAGCTTGGAGTTCACTTTGGTGTCCAGCCGGTTCTTTACGTTCCCGAGCAGGACTGTGGACCTCAATACGAAATTCTTTTCCCTGAGGGCCAACCAGGAATCTTTCACGTCAACCCAAAAATCCACCCTTCCTTCTTCTCCCGAAGAAAGGAACTTGAGAACCGGCATGTCTCTTCCGTCCCACACAATGGAGTTGTCTCCCGGAACAAACCTTCCTTGATTCGCCTTCACAGAACTCAGGTCGTATGGTTTCCCTTCCAGGCGCTCCACCAGAAAGAGATCTTCAAGATTATCCTCTCCGATGTTCCTGAATGAGATCTCATAGTGCAGCACGTCTCCTGGAGAGGCAACGTACGAAGAGCTTCCGTTTACGGTCTGAGTGATGAGAAGGTGCGAATTCTGGATGTCCACTGCCTTGGTGACTTCTTTCAGCAATATGAAGTTTCCGTTTTTCCAGCTTCCAATGCTCACCTTGAATACGGACGAGGATCCCAGGGATCCCTCCAAAAGGCCCTGCAAGGCGATCTCTCCTCCCTGCCTTTCGTTCAAAGACCCAATGGACCATTCTCCTTCCCCGAGAGAAGCGGGGGAAGATTTTATGAGCTCGAATCCCGAAGGATATTCCATTTTTATCCTCAAGTCAGAAAGCGGATAACTAGACTTTGAAGAATAAGTCAGAGAAAAATCGAATGGCTCAAGGTTTCCCGCTTGCGATGGGAGGTTGAGATCTAAGCTCAAGGGAACCTCAGCAATGAGCGTGGAGGAAGTGGTTTCCGACTGATAGGTGGCGGATAGATTCTTCGGACGGTATGCGATCAAAGCCCTCGCCTCTTTCAGATCTCCTTCCTTTCCGAAAAGCCTTCCCTTGAACACCGAGGTCTGCTCTTGTCCTGGATAGAGATCTTCTACGCGCCTGATAACGCGCGTAGAATTCCCTTCAGAGGGCATGGATCCTGAAGGAAATTCAAAGATGAGGCGTACCTGCTCAAGCAGTATGGACCCGTTGTTTTTATAGGTAACCGAATATTCAATCTCGTCTCCCGCCTTCGCTTCCTTGGGAGCCAGCACTTCCACGCGCATCGCTTCTTTGGAGTAGGAGTTCCTCTGCCAAAGCAACATACTGATTCCCGCAAAAATAATTCCCAGTACGATCAGTCCCTTGGTGAATGTATTGCGCATACGTTCTACTGCAAAAGAGCGAGCCAGAGATTCTTGCCCTCCAATACAGCCTGGCTCTCTTGCTTAAAATTCTTTGTCTTTCCTTTTACGACCTGCTTAAGGTTCAGCTGCTTCATGAGAAGTGTCGCAGATGTTTCCAGAATATTCTCCAACTCGCGATCGCCCTCGTATCTCAAAGAAACTTTCTGGGAGGGACGGAACTGCGCTTTCTTTCTCATATCCTGAATGATCCGCATGAGATCTCGCAGCATTCCCTCCTGTTTGAGCGCCGGTGTAAGCGCAGTATCCAGAAGAACCTCGTGTTTCTGCGAGGGCTTCACAATCACCTCTTTTACATTGATTTCATCCTTCAGTATCTCGAGCAGGGGCTTTGATAGTACTTTGGTAATGGTAAGACGCGAGAGAGGCTGTCTTACCCTCATGCCGGCCTTCGATCGCTGAGCTAACGCCTGCGCGGCTATGGAGCGCAGGAAAACCATCTCCTGCTCTAGCTTTGCATTCATGAATTTCTTCTGGGGAGTAATCCAGTCTTGAGCATGAACACTCTCATGGTTTCCATGTGCGCTCCCTTTCCCTCCGGTCTTCTCGTACACATGCTCTGCAAGGAAGGGCATAAAGGGAGCCAGGAGGAGAGCTGCAGATCGCAACACGAAAGAAAGCGTCTGGGAGGCAGCCACAAGCTCTTTTTGGGAGGACGGATTTTGAAAGCGCTGTCGAGATCTCCTCACATACCAGAGAGAAACGTCCTGCACGATAAAATCCTCCAGCTGCCTTGCGGCTCCCGTAATGTCAAAGGCGTCCATGTCGCGGCTCATGGCATGGGAAGTGGAGTGTAACCGCGAAAGAATCCATCGATCTAATACATGAGCTACTTTCGGGGTTTGGATTTTGGTTTTTACTCCATACGTTTCATAGAACGCGAGGCAGTTCCAGAGAGTGAGGGTGAACTTTCGCATTATGTTCCCCAGATCCTTTTCAGAGAAAAGCTTGGGGTCTGAGGGACGGTTAATGGTGTAGAAATACCACCTGATGGTGTCCACTCCGTATTTCCTGATCATATCCCAGGGGTTCACGATATTCCCTTTGGATTTTGACATCTTTTCTCCCTTTTCATCCAAGAGAAGACCCAAGACCAACACGTTCTTGTACGGGCTTTGGAATCCCATAAGCGTAGACACTGCCAAGAGCGTGTAGAACCATCCTCTCGTTTGATCAATCGCTTCCACGATGTAATCTGCAGGGAATAACTCTGGCGTATCGCCACCCATCCAATTGCTTTGGGCAAAAGGCATAGCTCCCGAATCAAACCACACGTCAACGACGTCTGGCACCCGTCTCATGCTCCCTTTTGTGCATTGAGCGCAAGGGAACTCCACTGCGTCAATAAACGGGCGGTGGAGATCGAGCTCCATACGCTCATTGTAGGGAAGTTTGGAGAATGAAAGCTCGCGCAATTCCCCTGCCTCCATCTTGTTCTTCTTGCGGAAGGAAATAATCCCTTCTCTGGAATATCCCCGTACGGTTCCTTCCAGCATGCTGAAGGGAGCTTCGTGGCTCACGATCAGAATCTTTTTGTTCTGGTATCTCTTGTCTACATCCTCAAGAAAGCCAACCATGCGTTTTTGCATGTCTTGCCAGCTTTCTCCTCCGGGAAAAGGTTCCTTAAACCTTCTCAGGTAGTGCTCAAGCTCTGTTTCTCCCTGTGCTGCCCAAAGCTTTGCGATCATCTCAACCTTCTTTCCGTTGAGCTCTCCGACGTCTTGCTCGCGAAGCCGTTCGTCAAACACGACGTGAATGCCCAGCTCTTTTGCCGCGACCTCTGCGGTCTGCTTTGTCCTCAGGAGGTCCGAGGAAAAGATAAGGTCTATCTTCTCTTGTTTCAGGTTCTTGGCTACCTTCTGTATCTGAGCCACTCCTTTCGGAGTGAGCTTGAATGGCTTTTTCTCCGGCCAGCAGGACATGACATCATTGATCTGGCGTTCTGAATGCCCGTGGCGGAGCATGAAATACGAATTGGAAGACTTGGTCTTCTCTCTCAATTCTTCTATAGAGCCCAGCGCCTCCTGATGACGGCACTGTAAACACTCCCATAAAGGAAGCGGGGTTCCCCAATACCTGCTCCGAGAGAACGCCCAGTCTTTCACCTCTTTGAGCCATTCCCCCATTCTGCCCTTCTGGATATGCGAAGGAACCCAGTTCACGGCCTTATTGTTTTTCAAAAGGGCTTGCTTTACCTTCTGCATGTCAATGAACCAGCTCTCCGTGGCGTAGTAGAGCAGAGGGGTGGAGCACCTCCAGCAAAACGGGTATTCGTGCTCAACAACTTCTTCTTTCAAAAGCAGGTTCCGTTTCTTCAGGTCTTCTGTGATCAGAGGGTCTGCGTCTTTTACGAACATGCCTTGCCAAGGGCCTGCGTCCTTTGAGAATTTCCCGTTCTCATCCACGAGGTGGAGCATGGCAAGATTCTCTTTCTTCCCGAGCTCAAAATCCTCCACCCCGTACGCAACGGCAGTATGCGCGATGCCGGTTCCATCCTCTAGGGTCACAAAGGGCGCCGATACCACCTCCCATATCTTTTTCCCGCGCTGTCCCTCTTTGAAGCGGAACAAAGGCTCGTATTTCTTCCCTACAAGATCCTTCCCTGTAAAGGTTTTTATTGTTTCATAGGATCCCAGCACCTCCCCGGCCCTTGCCTGAGAGAGAATGTACTGCTCTCCGTCTTTTTTCAAAAGCACATACGGTGCATCAGCTGCTACCGCCAGCCCTACATTTCCAGGCAAGGTCCAGGGAGTGGTGGTCCACGCGAGGAAATAGGTGTTCGGCAAGGAATCGTCCTTCACCTTGAACTTCACGTATACCGCAGGATCTTTTACGGTCTTGTATCCCTGGGCCAGCTCATGGGAAGAGAGCGGAGTTCCGCACCTCGCGCAGTAGGGAACCACCTTATAATCCTTGTACAAGAGCTTCTTCTCCCACAGAACCTTGATGATGTACCACAGGCTCTGCATATACGATGGGTCGTACGTAATGTACGGGTTCTTCATATCAATCCAGAACCCGATGCGGCTCGTAAGCTTTTCCCAGTCTTTCTTGAATTCCCACACGGAGCTTTTGCACTCCCTGTTGAATTTTGCGATGCCGTATTGCTCGATGTCCCGCTTTGACTTGAGCCCAAGCTTCTTCTCTATCTGAAGCTCCACGGGAAGCCCGTGGGTATCCCACCCGGCTCTCCTGGGAACCGAAAAGCCGCGCATGGTTTTGTATCTGCACACCACGTCCTTGAATACCCTAGTGAGCACGTGATGGAGGCCCGGAGCCGCGTTTGCAGTGGGAGGGCCTTCGTAGAATACAAAGCGGGGAGCGTTTTTCCTCCTCTTCATGGACCGCTCAAATGCGCGAGTCTTTTCCCAGGACTGCAGAATTTTCTCCTCGAGCTCAGGGAAATTAACTTCCATGTCTTCCAAGGTATCATTTTCCTCCTCTTATTTCAAGAAAAAAGCGAGAGTGAACAACTCTCGCCCAAATCCATAGAGGATGGAATTTTTAGAACTACGGCGACCTTGACCAGAAATAGCCCGTTGAGAACACCCTTATTCTTGGGTCATTGACTCCTGCTGTGGAATCAAAGCAGAAGTCAACGAATCCATCATGTTTGTCGTATATAATCTTCTTAATCCCGAAACTCACGAGGCCAGCGAGTCGCTGATAATCCTCATAGTCCCGTCCTTCATCAAGAGGGGGGCAATCAAGGGTTAGCAGATCAATTCTGAGGGTTACGGTCGACCCTGGAATTACTCCGATAAGAAGCTTGGTCCCGTTTTTGGGAATCTCTTTCAAGAACTCCCAGTACTGATGAGATCTCCGCAAGAAGAATCCTAACACTTCTTGCATCAAATCAGCATCAAAAGCATCAACACCGACCCTCTCTACAACCTGATCTGCTACGGCGCTACTAGACATCTCTTCCTCCTCTTTCAGAATTCGTGTGGGGTACTAATCCTGATATACAACCTCCTCTTCTCTTTGTCAATTACATGCGCTCGAGAGTTTTGATGCCGAGAAGCGAGAGAGAGTTCTTGATGATGTGCGCGGTAGCTTGCGTAAGAAGAAGGCGAAAATTCTTTTGCTCTTGAGTGTCTGCCTGGATTACCCTATGGGTATTGTAGAAAAGATTGTAGGCCTGGGCGAGTTCAAATGCATACGTGCAAAGAATGCTGGGAGAGAGGCGTTCTGCAGCAAGCCCCGCCACCTCTGAAAACCGGCAAAGAAGACGCATTAAAGCCGTTTCTTCCGGCGTGAATGTGAGTTTGGAAGACACTGCTCCAGATACCTTCGTCTTTCTCAGGATGCTTTGGCATCTTGCATAGACGTACTGGAGATATGGGCCGCTTTCTCCTTCCAGACTTATAGAGGTATGAACATCAACGGTGATATCTCTGCCCAAGTTCACCCTCAAAAGAGCGTATTTTGCCGCTCCCACCGCGATGGTTTCCGATGCAGATTCGCGTTCTCTCTCTGTAAGATCCGTTTCCTTCATACGATCTCCCACTTTTGACTTCAACTCTTCAAGCAAGTCTTCCGCAACGATTACCTGCCCTGTCCTACTGGACATTTTGCCTTCTGCCAAACGTACCATGCCGTGAGAAACATGGCGGGTCTTTTCTCTCAATTCCGGATTGATCTGCCGCAATGCTTCCAGAAGCACCTTGAAGTATTCGTTGATCTCGTTGCCCGTCACGATGACGGATAGGTCGTACGTGAAATCTTTGTATTTAGTCGGAGCCAATCCCAGCTCCTTTGCCTCATAGGTGGGGAGGCCTTTGGAATTGATGAACACCCTGCTGTGCAATCCGTACTTCTCTCCCGGAAAGATTATGGCTCCCTGGCTTTCTTCAAATATTCCTTTGTTCAGGCCCTGGAGGACAAATTCTTTTCCTGCTTTAGATACTTTGCTTTCCGAATAGGAGAAATCAAACTTCGTTCCCAGACGCCTGTAGAGAGTTTCAAAGTATTCCAAGCTCCATTTCTTCCCGGTTTCGTACAATGCTCGTACGGAGGCGTCTTGTGCGAATATCTTCTCATTCAGCTCTGTGATATCGTTTTTTGCCTCTTCCTGAGTTTCAAACGCTCCGGCTCCCTCGGCATACGCTTTGCCCAAGAATCGGATTCTTTCGCGAAGAGACTTCTCGGAAAGAACTGCCAGAGAAATATTCTCTCTCTGCATTTTTCGTTCCATGCCCCAAATGCTCTTTGCCACGTGCATGCCAACGTCCCCGAAGTAGTTCGCTCTTTTGACCTGAGCCCCCTGAAACTCAAAGAGTCTGCACAAGGATTCTCCCGCAGCATTGCTGTACAAATGCCCGACGTGGAACTCCTTAAAGGGATTGGGGTCGGTAAACTCCACCATCACCTTCTTGTCTTGCCATGCGGATCCTTTCCCGTATGCTTCTTGCTCTTTATTAATCTTTTCTGTCTCTTTCAAAAGGTACTCTTTGGAAAGAAAGAAGTTCAAGAATCCAGGTTCTGCCACTTCCACCTTTTCCAAGAAAGAGGGCGTTCGTATCTTGGAAGCTATCTCTTGAGCAATACGTAAAGGATTTTTCTGCGCTTGTTTCCCTATGACAAGGGCGATGTTGCTCGAATAGTCTCCGTGCCCCTCTACGCTTGCATGCTCAACCAAAGGATCGGCATCCGTAATGCCTTTGAGCGCCTCCTTGAGAAGTTTCCGGAGTTCGTCTTGAATCATATACATAGTATACTGATAGTATGCCAAACTTAGCTGAAAACCGAAAGGCGCGTTTTCAGTATGAAATACTGGAGACGTTCGTGGCGGGCATGGTGCTCTTGGGGCAAGAGGTGAAATCCATCAAGCTAGGGAGGATGCAGCTGCAGGGCTCCTATGTCGTATTGAAAGGGAACGAGGTTTTTCTTGTGGGATCTACCGTCCCTCCGTATCAGCCAAAAAACACCCCTGAATCTTACAATCCGGAGAGGTCGCGCAAGCTCTTGCTGCGAAAACCCGAGATCTCCTATTTGGCGGGCCGGGTGAAAGAGCAAGGGTTGACGTTCATCCCTTTAAAGGTATATACTGGCAGCCGGGGAACAATCAAGATAGAGTTTGGATTGGCCCGAGGAAGGAAAGGAAAAGATAAGAGAGAAAAGCTCAAGAAACGGGAAGCGAAGCGGGAAATCGAGCGGGCATTCAAGCAGAACGCGTGAGGGGGTGCAAGCTTTGACAGGAGGATAGAAATAGAGCGTGCAAGCCGAGTGTTCCAGAGACCTCGTAAAAACCTCTGGAGGCATAGTAACTGCCAACATTTTTTCTCCCGAAAGGGAGCTTGCCTACGCATAACAGCATAACGACTTTGTCGGTATATCGCTGTGCGTTATAGGCCGTCTCTCTGCTGATTCTCAATAGGCAGATCAAGGCGTCATTCTTTGAGATAGGCAAGCCTTTCTGATCTGGAAGGCCTGCTCAATACGCACAGGTCATAGAAGCGGAGGGTCTTGCCCGATTCCCACCTTCATTTCTCTACTGAACCGGGCTTTGCTTGCGAGATCGCTTTACTCTTCATCGTTCTGGACACGGGTTCAACCTCGTCACCTCCACCAATCATCTGCAAAAACGAACACCAATCAACAATCAAATACGGGCAAAAGAAGTTCGGCTCTTGGACGAGAATGACAAGCAAATAGGAGTCATGAGCATTGAGCAGGCCCTGACCTTGGCCAGACAGCGGGATCTTGACCTTATCCAGGTCACGGAAAAGGCGGATCCTCCCGTATGCAAGATCACAGACTACGGGAAATATCTCTACCAGCAGGAAAAGAAAGCGAGAAAGCTGAACAAGAGGGAGGGCGGAGAGCTGAAAGAGATACGGTTGACATTCGCGATCTCCATAAACGACCTGGAAACAAGGGCGAACCAGGCAGTCAAATTCCTCTCAAGGGGAGACCGAGTGCGGATCGCGCTTCGCCTGCGCGGAAGAGAAAAGGCTCTGGAAGGATATGCGAGAGAAAAGATACAGAAATTCCTTGAGAAGGTGCAGCAGTCTTTCCCTGTAAAAACAGAGCGGGATTTGAAACGAGAGCCGAGAGGATTAACAATGATTATTTCCAAAGGATGAAACTGAAAACGAAAAAATCCATTACCAAGCGCTTCAAATTCACCAAGTCAGGCAAGGTGCTGAGGAGGGCTACGGGACAAGACCACTACCGCGAAAAGAAGAGCGGGGCTTTCCGCCGCAAGGGCCGCAAATGGGTTCTCGTGAACGAATCCTACGCAAAACGGATTAAAAAACTAGCCCACCTCTAATATGGCAAGAGTAAAACGGGGAGTCATCTCCCTCAAGAGAAGAAAGAAGCTTCTCTCCTACACGAAAGGATTCCGCGGGGGAAGAAAATCAAAAGAGCGCCTGGCGAGAGAAGCCGTGTTCCATGCGTGGC
>CAYYUL010000006.1:0-4292 GCA_964474915.1 uncultured Candidatus Saccharibacteria bacterium
CAAAAGCCGACATAACAGGCGATGAATTTAAGAAATGGGTTTATGCAAAATGGTCTATCGCTCCTGAGCGAAACATGAAAGAATATGATCACCCCGCAATGTTCCCAAAAGAATTGGCAATCCGGCTCATGAAGCTTTTCAGCTATCGGGGCGATATTGTGCTTGACCCGTTCAACGGCGCAGGGACGACCACGCTTTGTGCCGCAGAAACCGGCAGAAAATATATCGGAATAGATATTTCGCCAAAATACTGCAAAATTTCTGAGAAACGGATTAAGGAAATCCCGGCAAAATTATTTTAGAGATGTGTTTTAAGCACACGCTCGAAGTATTTTATCGCGTGTTCTAGTCTTTCAGGACGAAGCGGTTTATAAAACTGCTTTTTGTGTATTTCTCCCTTAATATTCCGCTCTCCATCAAGCAAAGTAATAATTTCTATATCGAGATTCGGGAAATGGTGCTCGAGCACCTTTACTGATGGACTTCCTTTCGGGTGTCCAACATCAGTTGAATAATCGCCGCCAAGCATACTCTCTAATTGAAAAAGGCAAAATTTAAGTTTTGGGAAATGCTTTTTGAGTAAAAAGGCGTCAGCGAGTATGCGTTTATACATCGCGACCTCCGCATACGCCTTACATTCAATTGAAAGCACGAATTCATCGTCAATATAAACCTGCTTGTCTTGCGATAATTTATAAACGTTACCCTTTCCATCACTGATTGGATATTTTGTTTTGTTGATTTTTATACGCGAAGGTTTGCCACTGATATTTTTCCATGCGAGCAAAACCATTTCCTCTGCCATTGTCTCAACCAGCGTGCCTTTCAAGGATCGCAAAGTGCCGCCGGCACGAATACGCCACATTTTCCGTATCGTTCGCTCGTAGAATTTTATAAATTTATCAAACATATTGGTGCCCCCACGAGGATTTGAACCTCGATCTCAGCCTTCGGAGGGCTGCGCTCTGTCCATTGAGCTATGAAGGCAAATGGTTGCTTACCCTGGGTAAGCAACCAATGTTTTAGAGGCGGGAGACGCGGAAGAGTCCTCCGCAGGGGACGACTTCCACGCCTTCTTTTTGCATCTCATCCAGAATAACGTTCATGCCAATAGAATCAGAAGGTATATGGCCTGCCACCACCACGTTCACGTGGGCGGCTTCCGCTTCCTTCTTGTGGTCTTCGGAAATATGCATTGCGATCACAGTTCCAATGCCAGCTTGCGACATGCGCTCATACATCTTGGGAGGGCCTTCTGTTCCTCCGGTCATATCGACCAAGATCTTGCCGCACCGATTATCAGGAGATCCGGCAAATATGCGGGGCCCTACTCCAAGGCCAACGGCTATTTGGTATTCTCCGATCTTGTTGAGCAATTCCAGGAGTTCCTCAATGCGCTCGGGATTCTCTTTTGCGATCTCGTCTCTCACAAATGCCGCAGAAATGTTGTCGGCTGCAGTATGCAAGCACATCAGGTTCACACCCAAGATCTTTGCTGCGTCTATCGTCCTCCAATGGTTCCTCGGGTTGAATGCTCTGGCTATCTCCAAAGTGCGCTCTCGCATCATTCCCTCCCCAACATTAATGGGGACTCCGTACTTATGGAACACGTCTGCCTGGAGCTCCATAACCTCGTGCATGTCGGCCAAAGCCCTTCCCATCGGGTGATGGGAAATAACCAGGTCAATGTCTTGGAGCTCTTTGGCAAGCAGGATTTCTCCCACCTCGATATCGATCCCGCACATCACCTTCTTGATCTCCCGATCGTCAGCCACGTGGAGAATGCGCGTATCAGAGTACGGGTTCGTCAAAGATTCCGGATCGAACTCTTTTCTCTGCTGCTCCTGAAGCTTCTCATATTTTTGCTTTTTGCGCTCTAAAAGCTTTGCGACATATTCGTTGGTGCGGAAATCAGCGTCAATTCCCATTACTACCGCTCGATTGTAAATGTCAGATGTCTTCATACTGCAGTTGTACGGGTTTTGCTGATTCTCTTATACATCGTTGCGATGGAATCTTTCTCTCCTTGCGATCCGGAACCCTCCCTGCGGATGCGGGCTTTTTCCAAACGGATGTATTTTCTGAGGCTTTTGGGCATTGTTTTTTTGCTCATGACCTCTGAACCGTATCATGTTGCGGACTGCTTGTCCAGAATCTTTGAGAGTTCCTGCTTCACCACCTCCCTGTCATCCCAAGGGATTTTCTTTCCTCCTTTCAGGGCAATAGAATCCTCTGACCCTTTCCCCGTGATGACGACCGTGTCTCCCTCGTGAGCCACACTCAGGGCTTTTCGTATGGCTTCCCTCCTGTCTTCTATGATTTCAACGCTTGCCCCTCCCTGCTCCCTTGCTCCCTGAGCCACCTGTTCCATGATCTGCCTTGGATCCTCGTCATACGGATCTTCGTTGGATACGATCACTTCGCGGCAATAGGATGCGGCTATCCTCCCGAGCTTGGGCCTTTTCCATGCATCCCTCCCTCCGCCAGCAGCTCCCAAAAGACACACGACCCCAGAGGACGGAGTGAATGTCTGGTACACCTGTTCCAAGGCAACGGGAGTGAACGCATAGTCCACAATCACCAGGAAGGGTTCTTTGGCGACAATCTCCATTCTCCCGGGAACCACGGGTATCGCTTCCAACGCTTTTTTACAAACCTCCAAAGAGATTCCCTGGGACAGAGCCGTGCATAGTGCGGCCAAGGCATTTGAAGCCTGGAACTTCCCGAGAAGCTGGAGATGGAACAATGTTCCCCCTATGGAAAATGCGCCCCGCATCTGATGTTCCGTAATTCGGGCTTGAACGACATTGGCTCCACGAGGCGCCTGAATCGGCGCAGCCCCTATGCTGTATATGAAAAGCTCCTGGGACGGGAACTGGAGAAAGAACGATGCTTTCTCGTCGTCTCCATTCACCACATGCACGCGCTTTGTCCCCTCAAACAGCTGGCCCTTTGCCCTGACATAGTTCTCAAAAGATCCGTGTCGCTCAATATGCTCTGGGCTGATATTAGTGAAGACCGCTGTGTGGAAACTCAGGAATCTATGGCGGTGCTGGAGAATCCCTTCCGAGGTAACCTCCAGAACCGCGTATGCGCACCCTTCGTCCACTGCCCTTCTCAGGAATCTTTGGATGAAAAAGCGGCCGGGCATGGTCATCTTCATAGTATTGCGCTCATCGTTCTCTCCAATCTGGAAATGAATGGAAGAAAGCAGTACTGTCTTATGCCCAGCCTCTTGGAGAATGCGAGATATCATCTCGCACGTGGTGGATTTCCCGTTGGTTCCCGTCACTCCGATAAGGATGAGGTGTTGCGAAGGAAATCGGTACCAAAGGGCCGCAATAAAGGCAAGCAATAGGTGGTACCAGCTCACCAGGAACTCAGGGACGAGGTTTTTCAGCACTTGTTTCATATCTTCTCCAGAGTATCATATGGAAAAGAAAAGGGGCAGAATGCACATGCATTCTGCCCTTGAACATCAAAGAGAGGCAGAGGAAGTTAAGCCGGTCAGATCGGCGGGGAAGACCAGGGAGAGCCGAAAGAAGGTCTCAGAACGAGCCCGAGGGCTCGCATCAATCCTCCTTTTTGAGACCGCATAGTCGTAAGCGTCGCCGGGGAGAAGCAAGTAGCGAAGGTCGCCGAGCTGGAAAGTCGGTGTTGGAGAAGTCGCCCAGCTATGCCTCGTAGGTGGATGGCAACGCTCATAAACGCATGGCGGATGGTGTGGGTTGGTGCCACCGCTGTCAGGGCAAAGCCATACCCTATCGGCTTTATGAGCACGTGCGAGGGCGCTCTCAGGAAGGCGAAGAGAGCCGTGGCGCTAGTGCGCACGAATAGGCCGACACAGAAGACGACGAACATCGCTGCAAACAGCGCGAGCGTGAGCCCAAAAACCTCGAGTAAAACCAAAAGCGGATACCTCCTTTACTAAACCTCTCCTTGAAAGTCCTGTTGAGAGTATGGCACCTTCCTTGAAAAAAGCAAATGGTATAGTATGAGTATCCTTCCGTATATGGCGTTTCAATTGATTTCTCCATTCAAGCCCACAGGTGATCAGCCCAGGGCGATAGAGCAGCTCGCCAAGAACCTTAAAGCTGGTATGAAACACCAGGTTCTTTTGGGCGTGACGGGATCTGGAAAAACTTTCGCAATGGCGTCTGTGATAGAGAATATCCAAAAGCCGGTGCTCATTATTTCTCCCAATAAAACTTTGGCCGCCCAGCTCTACCAGGAGTTCAAGGAGTTCTTCCCCAACAGCTCGGTCCACTACTTCGTCTCCTACTACGACTACT
>CAYYUL010000006.1:4302-9180 GCA_964474915.1 uncultured Candidatus Saccharibacteria bacterium
AGGTTCTGGCGGCTCAGCTTTACGCGGAGTTTAAAAGCTTTTTTCCGAAAAACGCGGTGGAGTATTTCATTTCCTACTATGACTACTACCAGCCGGAGGCCTACATCCCCCAGTCAGACACCTACATTGAAAAGGACGCGAAGATCAACGACGTATTAGACCGACTGCGCCACGAAGCGGTGCAGTCTGTGCTCTTGAGAAAAGACGTGATCGTGGTAGCTTCCGTGTCTTGCATCTACAGCATCGGCTCGCCGGAGGAGTATCGAAAAGTAGCCTTGGAGATACGCCAGGGCCAGCATATGAAAAGGAGGGATTTCTTCTCGCACCTCACCCAGCTCCAATACCAAAGGAACGATACGGAGTGGAAACCCGGAATGTTCCGCGCAAGAGGAGATGTCGCGGAGGTGCACCTGGTGACTGGAAAAGAATTCCTGCGCGTGGAATTTGCGGCGTCCGCCATAGAAACCATTTCTGTTTCTGAAGCTTCGGTTTCCCCCTCCTACAAAACTCATGAGGGCCCGTACATGCTCTATCCCGCAAAGTTCTGGGTGGCCGAAGAAAGCAAACTAAAGATTGCTATATCCAACATCCGCCTGGAAGCAGAAGGGCGCGTCAAAGAGCTCAAAGCCCAAGGGAAGCTTTTGGAGGCCCAGCGCTTGGAGCAGCGCACCAATTACGACCTGGAAATGATTGAGGAATCCGGGTACTGCCACGGCATTGAGAACTATTCTCGCCATCTTGAGTTCAGAAAACAAGGAGAGCCTCCCTTCACCCTCATTGACTACTTCGGAAAAGATTTCCTCATCTTCATTGACGAGAGCCATCTAACCCTTCCTCAAATCAAGGCAATGTCAACGCAGGACAGAATCCGCAAAGAGTCCCTGGTGAACTTCGGATTCCGCCTTCCTTCGGCCATAGACAATCGCCCCCTCACCGTCGATGAGTTCTTTGAGAGGGCTCCGCAGATCACCTATGTTTCTGCGACCCCCGGCCTTTGGGAAAAAGAGAAATCGGGAACCATTGTAGAACAGCTCATCCGCCCCACAGGGCTTTTAGAGCCCGCAATTGAAGTGCGGTCAACAGCCAATCAGATCAAAGACGTAATCAAAGAAATCAAGGCGCTGAAAGAAAAGGGTCAGCGAGCTCTTGTGGTAACTCTTACCAAGCGATTAGCAGAAGACATCGCAGACTACCTCGCCCAGCAGGGCGTCTTGGTGCAGTGGCTCCACTCTGAAGTGAAAACATTGTCGCGCCCCACCCTTTTAGAAGACCTGCGCAAGGGAACATATGACGTGCTCGTTGGCATCAACCTTTTAAGGGAGGGGCTGGATCTTCCCGAGGTCTCTCTGGTCGCCATACTCGATGCGGATAAAGAAGGATTTCTGCGCAACGAGACCACGCTCATCCAGACCATGGGAAGAGCTGCCCGGCACATCCAGGGCAGAGTAATTATGTATGCAGACCACGTAAGTCTTTCCATGGAGCGGGCAATAAGCGAAGTGGCTCGCAGAAGAATGATCCAGGAGCAATATAATAAGGAGCATCATATCATTCCCCAGCCCATTCAAAAGGAAATAAAGCCGTGGGAATTTAGCGTGAAGGAAAAGGCGCTTGGAGCCGAGTTAGCTCTCGTGCAGGACGCAGAAATCTTGGAGAAAGAGATGCGGGAAGCTGCAAATAACTTGGATTTTGAACGTGCGGCTCGCGTGCGGAACTTGCTTTTAAAACTCATGTCTGATACAAGCAGGATGTATGCCAATCACAAAATCAGCGAAAAAAGCCCTGCGTCAGGGAATCCGCCGAAGGGCAAGAAACATCAAGACCGCAGAGAATCTCAAGAAGGTCGTCAAAGACTTCAAGCGCGCTTTGCTCGCACATGATATGGCGAAAGCAGCGTCGCTTCTTTCGGCAGCGTATAAAGCCCACGACAAAGCGGTGAAGACCGGGTTCCTCAAGAAAAACACGGCCTCGCGCAAGAAGTCATCTCTGGCCAAGATTTTGACAGCCAAGCAGAAAAGCGTCTAGGGCTGCTTCCCCCTCCATGCGCCCCGTCTTCACGGCAATATCTATATTCCACATTGTTTCATAGATCGCTTTCAATTGCTCCAGGGTAAACAGGACAGCCATCTCCCTGCTTTTTTTTACCACGAATGGGTGCATGGCAACGCTCCCTCCTTTGGAATCCTTCACCCTGAGGATGTTGCGGAATTGGAAATGGATCATGGAAAGCAGGTACAAAGGGGAGTCTCCGTTCATAAGATGCTTGTGCAAAAGCTCCAAGGCCCTTGCTTTGTTCTGCTGAGCTATGGCGTCTATGGTCGCAAAAATATCTGTTTCAAAAGAACTCTCCGAAGAAAGCGCTTTCACGTCTTCTAGAGTAACCTGCTTTGACGATTCTGACTTTTTGAATGCAGCAAGCTTCCGCATCTCCTGGGAAAGGGCCCAGAGGTCGCCCCCGCGGGAAGAAGAGAGTTCCCGGCCAGCTTCTTTGGAAAGATTCAACCCATAGCGTTCTCCTTCCTGTATAATCCAATGGTTCAGAGACGCCCCTGAAAGAAGGTCGAATTTCTGAACCTTCCCGTTTGTTGCAACAAACTGGAACAGGGTATCGTTGGCTGAAACCTCTCCCTCTTCAAACAACAAGATGGTGTGGGGCGTCTCCCGCAGGAGCTTTTTGTGGGAAAGGAGAAATTCTCTGCAAGGCTTCTCTTGGAACGCATGCCGTATCGCAAGGAGTTTGCGCTCTTGAAACATGGAAACCCCAAAAAGCTCCTGGAGGATTTCCTCTACAGAAAGTTCCCTGGCGTCCAGAGTTTTTGGAAACATGCCCGAGTTTCGAGAATCTTGGAAGCTCTGGATGATTTCCTGTAAGGCGACAGAAGAACGAAACGTATCGGGACCGTACAGAAGAAACAGCATAGACGCGCGCTCCAAATCAGAAAGAAATCGTCTTCTTCACCTTCTCTACGATTTCTTCTGGAGTATTGTAGACCTTAATGAGGTAGTCTGTGGCTCCCAAGGCCATTGCTCTGTCAACGTCTGTTTTCTGGTCCACGTTGGAAAGGACGATGACCGGCAAAGAAGCCAGCTCCTTATCTCGGCGTATCTCTTCGAGTAGTTCAAACCCGTCCATCACGGGCATCAACAAATCAAGCAGAACGATATCCGGCTTTTCTTGCTTGAGTTTTTCCAACCCCTCCTTTCCGTCTTTTGCATCTTTCACTTCGTACCCTGCGCTCCGGAACTTATCCCCCAAAAGAGACCTGATGAACTCGTCGTCTTCTATCAAGAGTATGGTTGCCATATACATCGATTATACCACAGGCCTCATGCTCCCCCAACTCCTTCCTACGTTCGCGTCCACTTTCAAGAAAATGCCTTTGGACTTGCCTGCATGCTCCATATGATCTTTCGCGCGAGGGAGTAATTCTTTCACTCTGTCCTCTTCGCATTCAAACAGCAATTCGTCATGGATCTGGAGAAGCAATCTGCATGAGGGGTCCTTGTGTATGATCGTATCGTAGATCTCCACCATCGCCATTTTCATCAGGTCGGCGTTCGTGCCCTGAATAGGGTGGTTGATGGCCATGCGTTCAGCAGCCGCCCGTAATTGAGGAGTAAGGGATATGATATCGGGAAGGTATCGTTTTCTTTTATACAGGGTCTCTGCGTACCCGCAGGTTCTCGCGAATGCCTTGCATTCTTCCATGAAAGAAGCGATTCTCGGGAATCTGGCAAAGTAGCTGGAAATGAAATCCTGAGCCTCTTCCAGGGGAATGTTCGCAGACGTTGCAAATCCCTGGGCTCCCATGCCGTACAGGATGCCAAAGTTCAGCGCTTTTGCCCGATTCCTCATTTCTTTGGTCACGTTGTCTAAAGGCGTCCCGAATACCGCTGAAGCCGTCACCGAATGGATGTCTTCTCCGTCCAAAAAGGCTTTCTCGAGGATAGGGTCATGGGACAGGTGCGAAGCGATGCGCAGCTCCGTCTGCGAATAATCAAGGGAAAGGAACTGCCATCCTTGTTCTGCGATAAACCCTTCTCGTATGCGCTTGCCCCATGTCCCCTGCACCGGAATGTTCTGCAGATTGGGGTTTGAAGAAGACATCCTGCCTGTAGCCGTTCCCAGCTGATGGAAGGTCGTGTGGATCCTTCCCTTGGAGTCTGCCATCAATGGAAGGGGCTTCACATAGGTCGTATAGATCTTCTGGAGCTCCCGGTACGAAAGCAGAAGAGGGATGACGGGATGCAGAGCCGCCAGCTTTTCCAATTCCGGAGAAGCGGTGGACGCCATGCCTCCTGATGTTTTCTTAATTCCTTTCAAGGGGAGGGCGAGGCGAGAGAACAATACCTCGCTCAGCTGTTTGGGAGAGGTGATCGAAAAACTCCCGTGCGCCTCTTTCTGAATTTTTGCTTCCAGTTTCTCTAATGCGTGCCGCATCTCTTTCCCCAAAGACGAAAAGTATTTCTTGTCTATCTTGATTCCGGTTTTCTGCATGTGGTCAACCACTGGGATCAGGCGCTTTTCAATCTCTCGCAATTGGTCAGATAATACGCCCGCTTTATAGATCTGTTCGATCTCCTGTTCCGTCCCGGAAGACGGCTCTTCTTCTAAAGAAGAAACGGCGGGTTCGGGAAGTTTTTGCATCAAGCTTTGGAAGCCCATGTCCTGCAGGAACGCCCTTGCTTCTTCCGGGTCGTAGCCTCGCCACTCGCATTTGGAAAGCTGAAAATCTAGGGGGACATTGCTATCAATCGCGCCCAATTCTTTGCTCAAGAACGCGTCTTCCTTAGATTCTTTGAGCTTGAGTGCAAGATTTCCTTTGATGGAATCGATGTTTTTGTATACCCCTTCCAGAGACGTATACGAAGAAAGAA
>CAYYUL010000006.1:9190-13127 GCA_964474915.1 uncultured Candidatus Saccharibacteria bacterium
AAAGAAGCTGTATTGCGGTTTTCTCCCCCACTCCTCTCACCCCCGGAATGTTGTCTGAAGGGTCTCCGCGAAGCCCTTTGTAGTCAACAAGCTGTTTCGGGGCGAGCCCCTGGAAGCGATCCTGTACCGCTTTCTCGTCGTAGAGCACGGTGTCTTGCAAGCCTTTGCGCATAGTGAATACCTTTGTATGGCTGTCCACCAACTGGAGGGTGTCCATGTCTCCTGAAACAATAACGACTTCCAAGGGAGGATGCGCCTGGCGCATATGCGAGACCCTTGCGATGGTCCCTATCAGATCATCCGCTTCAAATCCCTCCTTCTCGTATACGGGAATATGGAATCTTGCAAGCGCCTCCTTCACTTTTGGAATCTGGCTGTAGAGCTCATCCGGGCCCTTCACGCGGTTTGCCTTGTAGAACGCGAACTGCTTGTGGCGCTTGGTCGGGGAAGGGAAGTCAAAGGTAGCTGCGGCATACTCGGGATGGATCTCCTTGAGCACCTTGAAAAGCACTAAGAGAAACCCGTACACGGCATTCACCAGCTCCCCCTTCCTTGTGCTCAGGGGAGGAAGCGCATGAAACGCCCTGTGGATGAGGGAGTTTGCGTCAATGACAATAAGGCGCTTCTGATGAGGCATGTCCTCATTGTATCACCAAAAGAAAAGCCGACCTACGATGGGTCGGCATGGAAAAGTACGAGTGCTCGCCGCGGAAGCTAAGCTACGCTACACGGCAACATTCGTTTTTTGAGAGGGAGCCTAAAATCCTCCAGGGGCAGACCCATCAGAAGAGTATGTAGGCATTTCACCCTCCTTGCAATAACGCGTCGCGATGTTGCGGCGAGCACCATCTTCTTTCTAATAAACCTTGCTTCAGAAGTCAAGCCGCTCCGTTGCTTTGGTTGCTCACCCTGGGTGAGCAACCACGGATTGTGATTTTTCTCTTATGCTCTGAGAGGTGCTCGAACCTAATAAGAATTGTGTGTTTAGGCAAGAAAGACCGCACGCGGTCTGCCCACTCCACGAATACGATAGTTTCTTGGTGTTTGATAATCTCTCGCCATGAGAGAGAAAGAAGTTCTTTGGGATCTGCCAGCCGATAGCAATCAATGTGATATAAATTTCTATTTCCCCGAGCTTGGTACCGTTTCATGAGGACGAATGTGGGAGATGTAACGTTCTCTTGTACACCCAGCGCCTCAACCGCTCCCTGGATGAATGTGGTTTTCCCGCTTCCAAGCTCGCCCTCAAACCCAACCACAAGAGCCCCTCTGGAAAGGGGCCTGTGCATCCATTCTTTGGCAAGAGTTTTTGCCAATTCTTTGGTTTCTTGTGCAGAAGATGTGTGGAAGCTCATCTTCGATGTCTGGAATTGCGTGTTCATTGATTGACGCGATGGACGGTCTGATATAATGTCAGAGTATGGAAAAATTCCGCAAGTTTTCAATCTTGCTCAGGGGATTTGCTCCTTTTGTTTCAGAAATCCGCTACGAGAAAGGAGAAGAAGACCTTGAACTCTCGTTTTCCCTGCAAGGAAAGGAACTCGCCGCAAAAGATCTGTCATTCAAGCGCGGCTCCGCAACTCCCCGCCTCACCATTATTGTAGCCGCAAACAAAGAAAACGAGCAATGACCATGGAATCTGCAAGACAGAAAATCTCAGGGGAAATCGCCCTCAAAGGGTCTCTTGTGGAAGAGGTGCGGTCTCGAGTTCCCGCCCTTGCTGAATTTGACGCCTTTTTGAAAGAAGCCCTTTCAAAAGAATTGAGCGGGGCTTTATCTGCGCTTTTGGCGGGAGCCGTTTCCTTCCGGTCTTCAGACATCCATATCGAATCAGAAGAAGGGGGAGCTAAGGTAAGGTTCCGCGTTGACGGACTCCTGCAGGACGCCGCCGCTATTTCTTTGGAGCATTATTCCGCCCTGCTTTCCCGCATCAAGCTTCTGTCAGGACTCAAACTCAATATTGCTGACCGAGCGCAGGACGGAAGGTTTTCGCTGGCATACGACGGGCAATCCATAGAAATCCGCGTCTCCTCTCTCCCTTCAGAACACGGGGAATCTCTTGTGTTAAGGGTATTGGATTCTCGAAACTTCATTGAGCTGGAAGAATTCGGCCTCAGAAAAGACCTCTTGTCTTTATTCGAATCCCAAATCGAAAAACCCAATGGCATGATCGTGGTGACGGGTCCCACGGGAGCCGGAAAAACAACGACCCTGTATGCCTTCTTGAAAAAGATACAAAAGCCGGAGCTCAAAATCATCACCATTGAAGATCCCATTGAATACCGTATTGAAGGCCTTTCCCAAACGCAGGTGCATCCTGAAAAAGGGTATGATTTCGCTTCGGGGCTCCGGGCAATCGTGCGCCAAGACCCCGACGTCATTCTGGTCGGAGAAATTCGGGACGGAGAAACGGCAGACATCGCTCTTCAGGCTTCTTTGACGGGGCACCTCGTGCTTTCCACTCTTCACACCAATGAAGCAGCCGGGACTCCGGGGCGCTTGGTGAGCTTGGGGGCCAAACCCGTAAATATCGCTCCTGCGCTGAACCTTGCCATTTCTCAGCGGCTCATACGGCGAGTCTGCGCCCACTGCTCTGAAAAAAAGCCGGCTGATCAAAAGACTCTTGATATGCTCAAGAAAGAGTTGGCCACGCTTCCAGATTCCTTGATGCCCTCGCTCGCCAAAGCGCGTATTCCTTTCGCGAAGAAATGTCCTGTATGCAATCAGACGGGATACATGGGAAGAATCGGGATTTTTGAGGCGATTGCAATGGACGACGAGCTTCGCGAACTCGTACTTTCGTCCCCCTCGATGCCCCAATTCAAAAAACTGGCTCTTCAAAAAGGCATGGTTCCTCTGCGCCAGGACGGATTTTTGAAAGTAGTCGCGGGACTTACTACAATAGAGGAGGTAGAGAGGATAACGAAAGAGTAGAGAAAAAAATATTCCTTTTCCTGGGGACCAATTTGGTTGTCGGAACGCAAATTGTGGAATAGTGGCGAGGAATAGGTCAGCATGACCCGTCCTACCCGTCGCTAGTAATCCGCGGTCCCCGGGAAAGGGAATAGAATCTTCCTGGCTCTACACTATACTATATAATAAATCTGTTGTCAATACCTCGCGTATGAGCGGACATTCACACTTCAAAACCATCAAGCGCACGAAAGAGCTCGGAGACGCGCACAAATCCCGTTTGTTTTCCAAGTTCGCCAACGAACTCACCGTGGCTTCAAGAACCGGGGGAGATCCGGAAGCGAATCCAAGACTTCGCGTAATTATTGAAAAGGCCAGAGAGGCCCGCATGCCTTCAGACAACATTGAGCGGGCAATCAAGCGCGGAACCGGAGAATTAAAAGACTCAAACCTGGAAGAACTTCTCATGGAGGCGTATGGGCCAGGGGGGTTTGCCATGCTTATTGAGGCCATATCAGACAATAAAAACAGAACCCTGGGAGAGGTAAGACAAATTCTCTCGACCCACAACGCAAAGCTTGTGGGCGAGGGCGGAGTAAGGTGGATGTTTGAACGACGGGGAGGAGAATGGATTCCAAAGCCCGAAATGGAGATTGCGATATCTGCAGAAGACCAGAAAGCGGCTGAACAGCTCTTTGAGAAGCTGGATGAGAATGACGCGGTCCAGGAAGTCTATTCCAACGTAAAGGATACCGCATGATTATTCTTGGGATTGACCCCGGAACCGCAACCACGGGATATGGAGTGATAGAGAAAAACCGCGCCAAGGGAAAGGGGCTTGCATGGAAGCATGTCGCCAACGGATGCATCTTGACGCCAAAGACTCTCTCTAAGGGCAAGCGTCTGTGGATGCTGGAACGAGAGTTAAGCAAGCTCTTGAATGCCTATAAGCCAGATCTTGTGGCCGTAGAAACCCTTTTCTTTTTTAATAATGCGAGAACCGCAATGCCGGTTTCCGAAGCGC
>CAYYUL010000007.1:0-13052 GCA_964474915.1 uncultured Candidatus Saccharibacteria bacterium
AGGCGGCCAATATTGCCGCAGATACCCGTAGTCCTTGCATACGAGGTATTCTAACCTACTCTCACCTAGTTGACAAAGCTGAATGAATTGATATGATATTCTTGTTCTTTCAAGCTGGATGATCGCTCCGCATAGTATGCGGAGAGGAAAGTCCGAACACTCAGCCGATTCAATTCGGCACAGGTAGCGGGTAACGCCCGTCGGGAGCGATCCCAGAGGTGCGAACAGAGACGGTTGTTTTAGAAATAAAACAACCATCCGCAAGGATGATTCTGAAGGAAACTTCGGAAGTGAAACGGCTAAATCCTTACCTGGGTGCAAGAGCAAACCAAGAGATCTTCTTTCTATGGAGAACTCTTGTGAAAAGGTAGCTCGCATGATCCCGCCAGCAATGGCGGGGCTAGAGAGATGATCGTCTAAAACAGAATTCGGCTTACGGGCTTGAAAGAACGCAGAATCCCGCCTTTTGGCGGGATTTCTGTTTTCCCTAGAGTAAATCCAAGAACTCATCAATGGTAAGACCTGCTTGCTCAATGATTGACTTAAGAGTCTTGGGAACAAGGTCTTTTCTATGAAAAGGAATGGTTACCCGTAAACCCAGATTATTGGAATGTCGTAATTGAATGTGACTTCCTGAACTGTGGTATTCATAAAAATGAGCTCGTTTGAGAGCTTGAATAACTAGAGAAGAGGGAATACGAGGAAGTTTTGCCACAGATTATACAGATACCGCTATTCTCTCTTTCAATACTCGAGAACTCCTACCGCGTATTCTTTCCTTTAAAAGCGCTCCAAGACAACAACGGATAGCATCTTTTGCCATCATCCTCGCTTCTTTGAGACTATCCCCTTCGGTTACCAAACCAGGAAGTTTCGGCACCGTAACCGTATACCCTCCATCGTTTGGATCAAAAATTACCTCATATTGATAAATTATTTCCTTGTGTTTCTTTGTCATATTTTAATAGTAGTACGAAATAAACCTTAGTCAAGCACCCCGTGTTAGACATTCAATGTCTAACAGGTCTAAAACCCCCGCCTTTTGGCGGGATTTCTGTTTACTTAACCAATGTTTTCTAATGAACATGCTGGGGCTCCCAGATCCAATGGCAGTGAGGAGTCCATGCGCTCGTGCAATACTTCAGCAGCACTCTTCCGTCGGTAATTTTATCTGCCAACAAGGTGGCGGGCGTGTAGAAGTATACGACTGCCAATCCTGCAACAACGAGCAAAAGGATAATATTTTTCATGCGAATGTCCTGTATCATTAAATAAGCGACCGTGTTCTTGCTTTCGCGTCAAGCGCTTCATTGACGAATGCATCCGCCTCCTTGTTCTGCTCACGGGGAACCGCCTCGAAACTCACCTCTTTGAAATCAATCATCAGATTCCACAGCTCAATGAAGAACTTCTGGATGCGGGGATTCTCAATCTTATACTCCCCTTTCAGCTGCCGCACCAAAAGCTGGGAATCCGCCATGATATGCACCCAAGACTTTTTGGCCTTTTCTTTTCCCCACAAGGACTTAATCTTTTTCAACGCGGAAATTGCAGCCGAATATTCCGCATCGTTGTTCGTCGTCTCTCCCAGATATTCCCCGTATCCCTTCAGCGCCCGTCCTTTGGAATCTGCGATCACCACTCCCAAAGCAGCCGGCCCCGGATTCCCCCTCGAGCCGCCGTCTGTATGAACGATAAAATCAGGCAGCTTTTTCATCCCGTTTGTGTTGTTCGAAATACTTCATGAGATGAGCTTTGAACTGGTCGCGTTTTGAATTCTCTACTCGAAACCCCGATGCCTGGGGATGCCCGCCAAAGGTATGGAGCAGTTTCCCGGAAGCCTTCATCGCCTCCACGCTGTTGTATCCCCCGGGCGCCCTCACGCTTCCCAAGCTCATCTCCCCCAGATCTTTATACAAGAATACAGGCTTTGCGTACTCTCTTGCAAGTATGGAGCACGCAGATCCCAGAAGCTCGTAGTCAAAAAATGTATCCCCTTCAAAAATAATGGGGTCTTTTTGAGAAACCCGCGTTCTCGTTTCCTCCACGATGGAACGTATCTTTTCCTTGCGAACTCTGTTCTTCTCAATGAACTCCCCTATCATGACTCTCGCCTCTTCCAACGAAGAAACCGTAAGCAGCCTGTAGGCGGCAGGCAGCCCCTCTTTGGCGTCTCTCGCGTTCAGAACAGAGATCATCTGGTCCACAAGCTGGGAGCGGCTTTCCGTTTTCCCGAAGGGCGACATCTCAAAAAACGTTTTAATGCCAGGCCTCCACGATTCAAAAAGAGCTTCGTATCCTTCCTCCACGATCAAAATGTTGTCTTCCTTGCGGGGCATCATATCGGCTATGGTTCCGAGCCCAGCCAGCTCCGCAATGCTTTTGCGCAAGGACGCTGTCATCTGATCTCCGAGCAAGAGCTCAGCTATGCGCCGGCACAAGCCGCATGTCGCAAATTCCTTGAAAGGATAGGTGTCCCCCTCCTGCTTCGGATCCACGACAAGAGAGGGCTTCGGAAGGCCGTTGATCACTTCATGATGGTCAATGATGAGGATTTCAAATCCCGCCTTATGGGCCAAAGGAACTTCCTCGATATTCCCTATGCCAAGATCCATAGACACCAAGAGAGCGGGGCTCAAATGCTTCAGCTTTTCTAAGGCGGCAAGCGTGATACCGTACCCTTCTTTCTCTCTGTCTGGAAAATAACAGGCTGCAACCTGCCCTCCGATGTTCTTTAAGGCTTCCTGAAGAATGAGCACGGAAGTGATGCCGTCCAGGTCCGCGTCTCCATACAAGATGACGCGCTCTTTGCCTTCCACGGCTTTTCGCAGGCGCTGGACCGCTTTTTTAAGATTCTTTATTTCGAGCATGGCGAGAAAAAAGTTCTACTCATTTCCATTTGGTTGCTCACCCTGGGTGAGTAGTCAGGGTGAGTAGTCATTGTGCATAGTATCCTAACGCTTCCAATCCTGGAAGTTTCTCTCTGGCGAGAAATGCCAGCATTGCTCCCCCTCCCGTGGAAACGTGGGAGAATTGTTCCGCAAGATTATGTTTTCTCAAGAATGAATTCAAATTCCCTCCTCCCGCCACGGAATACGCGTTGCGTTCCAGGATTGCATGGGCTAGGGCCAAGCTCCCCTGCTCATATTCCTTCTCTTCAATCTTTCCCATGGGGCCCGACCAGAACACGGTATTCGCCTTGTTGATATGCCCTGCAAAGAGAGCGATTGTTTGAGGGCCGATGTCAAACTCTTTTCCCGGCCCAGGAACTCCGTCTATGGGCCTCACGATTTTCTCTTCATGGATGAAATGCGTTCCAGAGGTCGCATTGGAAATGAGGTTTCCCAAAAGCACGGTGTCTGCCGTTTCAGAGATTGCGTCAATGAACGCTCCCTTGGTTTCCACCTTTGACCCTCCCATAACGACTACGAAAGGCCTTTTCGGATATTCAATGATTTTTTCCAAAGCGGAAATCTCTTTTTCCAAAAGAAGCCCCGCAAAAGAAGGCAGGAACTTTGGAATCGAAACCACGGAGGCGTGGACCCTGTGGCATACGGAAAACGCCTCGTTCACATACAGATCCCCCAGGCGGGAAAGATCTCTCGCAAACTCCCTATCGTTTGCCTCTTCCTCCGGGCAGAACCTGATGTTTTCCAGCAACAGGACCTCTCCCTTGCTGAGCCTGCTCATGGTGGCATCCACCTCTTTTCCCAGGCAGGAAGCGGTCTGGCGGACTGTAACTCCAAGCAATTGTTCCAGGCGCTTTCCGATGCTTCCCAAACTCATTGATTCCAATGATTCGCCTTCGGGATTTTGCAAGTGGCTTATCAAAACGAGTTTCGCATCTCTTGAGAGCAGAAACCTCAATGTGGGAAGAGCGGCTCGAATCCGCAGATCGTCTTCAATATTCCCCCTCTCGTCTAACGGAACGTTAAAATCGCAGCGCACCAACACGCGTTTTCCTTCCACTCTCGCATCCTTGATGCTTTTCATACTTGAGACCTGAGTTGGCGCAGAGCTTCTTGTGCCTGTTCTTCATTGGGAGTGACTCCGTGCCACTCAAACTTATGCTCCATGAAATCAACTCCTTTCCCGGGGATCGTATGGGCAATGATGCATACGGGTATCTCTCCTGTTGCCTTCGCCTCTTCAAGGGTGGCGATGATCTGCTGCATATCGTGGCCGTTGATGTCTTCCACATGCCATCCGAACGATTCGTATTTCTCGCGCAATGGTTCCAGAGGCATTACGTCTTCGGTATATCCGTCAATCTGGATGTTGTTGCGGTCAATGATAAGGGTGATGTTGGTAAGCCGGTTCTTTGCTGCAAACATTGCGGCTTCCCACGTCATGCCTTCGTCATGCTCTCCGTCTGAAGCGATGCACCAGATATGGTATTTGTTCTGGTTTCCGTCTAAACGAGCAGCCATCGCGAATCCGCATGCCTGGGACAACCCTTCGCCCAGAGGGCCGGACGAAGTTTCCAGGGCCGGAATTCTTTGTATCGAAGGATGACCTTCCAGCTTTGACCCTATCTGGCGGAACCTGCCCAAGAGCTCTTTCGAAAAGTATCCCGCATGGGCCATGGCGACGTACCGCACGGGACAAATGTGTCCGTTGGAAAGAATGAGGCGGTCTCTTTCTTGCCGCATGGGATTCTTCGGATCATGCTTCAATACGCGGAAATACAAAGCGGTAAAAATATCCGCCATGCCCAAAGGCCCGCCGGAATGTCCGGAACCGGCTTTCATAAGCATTAAAATGATGTCTTGGCGGATCTCGTTCGCCTTCTTCTCCAGTTCTGGAATAGAATACTGTTTCATATTGCGCAGCTATATATCGACAAAGTCGTTATAAAGAAATTGCGAAGCTTATGCTTTCTTCCGAGACGTGAGGGTCCCGCCCGCGGCGGGTAAAGCGCGAGGAAAAAGCAGAAGCGAAGCAATACGTCATTGTACCATCGCTTCAAGTTCTCTCAAGGTCTGTACGGGGTCTGAACTCTTCCACAGTACGCTTCCCAGAATCGCGTAATCGGCTTTAGCTTCGAACACTCTCTGTATTGTTTCCCTGTTTACTCCCCCGTCCACTCCCACGGGAAGCAGAGGATGCAATGTTTTGAGTTCCCGTATCTTTTCCAAGTTTGAAGGAATGAATTCTCTTCCCTGGAATCCGGGATCTACCGCGAGCAAAAGCACACCGTCTAAATCCCCGTAGAAAGAAGAAACGACTTTGGGCGAAGTTGGAGGATTGATTCCAAGCACTCTCTCAAGAGAACGTCTCTTCACTTCTTTAAGAACGAACCCCGGATTCTTTGTGCTTTCCCAATGAAACACGATGCGCGGTACCTTCGCATCTTTGCACGCCTGCAAATAGTTCTCAGGATTCTCTACAAGCAAATGAACCTCAAACAGAAACTCGTCAGAAAACTTTTTGAGGACAGATATCGGAAAGGAAACATTGGGAACGAATTTTCCGTCCATGATATCCACGTGCACCCATTGGGTCTGGCCCCGCAAGATCAAAAGTTTATCCTCAAGCTCTTTGACGTCTCTCGTAAGGATCGCCGGAACAAGTTTCTGCATTATTGGTAGTGATTGTTAATATCAATGACTTCCACCAATCCTTTTTCAAGAAAAATAAAGATTGCTCGGTACTTCCGATCGATCCTGAAACTCCAAATCCTCATATGCCTTGGCTCGAGCAATTCTGTTTCGAGGCTCCGATGAAACGGGTTTTGCTCAAAGAGATGCTTCTGTTTATAGAACTTCTTCTCTAAACCATGCTTCTCCAGATATTTTTGTACATCTAGATGAAGAGGCAGAATTTCTGTCATTTAAAATATGTGGAACGTTTTAGCCCTTTTCCTAGGCTCTTCAGAAATTTTGCGCTGTATCGTTTCACTCCTCGAAACTCTTTCATGACAGTTTTCATATCTCTCGTAGGAGGAGAAGCGAATGTATTTTCTCCAACGACCTGTTTAAGATACTCGTATCGCAAAGCCCGATCAAGCAATTTCTCGTACTCCTTTTTTGGTATGGTGATTGTGTTCATAATTTCATTATATGCTTTCTTCGATTTTCTTCAATCTCCTTTCGTGCCTTCCTCCTTCAAAAGGGGTTTTCAGCCACAGAGCTACGGCTTCAATTGCCTGCTCTTTCGTTAAGAACCCCGCCCCCAAGGAAAGGACGTTCGCATTATTGTCTTGCCGGGAAAGCCGAACCTGCCCTAACGATCCTCCGTAGTATACGGCAGCCCTTATTCCTTTCACTTTGTTTGCGGCCATAGCTTCCCCTTGCCCCGACCAGCCGAATACGATTCCTCTGTTCTCCTCTCCGTTCTCTGCAACTTTTCTTGCCACTGGAATAATGAAGTCTGGGTAATCGTCATCCGGATCCAATGCGAAAACTCCCAGGTCTTGCGTTTCCGCGCCTTGCTCTTTCAGATATTCTTTCAGTTTCTCCTTGAGGCGGAACCCCGCATGATCAGCTCCGAGATAGATAATCATACAATGAATACAGCTGTTCTTACTTCTCGTTCATACCTGTGCGATTCTTTACGCTCGGCAGGGACGCCTCGCTGAATCGCCCGCTGAAGCCAAGCAGTTGGCTTCAGCCCCGCATGATCAGCTCCGAGATAGACATTCATTGGTTCATTGTATAAAAAAAGCGCCTTTCGATCAAACCCTTGCAGAATCTGCAAGGATGCAGTGTGGTACAAGCAGAAACTTTCACCATAGGAACTGTTGGCGCGCTCGCATTGTACTCTTTGCATCATAAGAAAGAAACTTCCTTTGAGGTGCACACCTGGAAAAATATCTAACTCCGTTGTGGCAAGCTGATCGTGCCACAACTTTTTATTTCACTGCATAAAAAAGCACCGTGGTATAGAAATCCACGGCGCAATGGTTCACACCTTCACTGCTTGAAAAGCATCTCCGATACGGAAAATGTTTAGAAGGTCAAGTGCTTTTTGCAGCATACCATATACGAATTCTTCTGCATCGTTCTTGTCTGTGAAAAACAGGATGTGGGTCGCATCAAAGCGGGGATTAACGTAGCGCCCATCTTTTTCACAAACCATAAAGTTCCCGCAAGGTTGCAGAGAAAAGACGCCGAGTGCGAGGAGAACGGAATTTATGCGTTGAACTCTTTTAATCAGATCCCAATGGCGTCGCAGGATTGCCTCATTTCGCTCCTGACAATACCGACTCCAGTCTACGGCAAATCCCACGCCCACGGTGCTTCTCCGAAAGAGCTCTCCGAACTCGTCATAGGAGTCCCTCACGGCTTTATACGCACAGCTTCCACATTCTCCCTGCGCCTTAAACGCAGTGAAGAACATTCCCTGATGGACAAAGTTTATCCTTGCTTCCGACCCCGAATTTTCTCCTCCGCACATGGAACAAATTCCCAGAGTCATTTCTGCCACGTCCTTCTTTCCGGCCAGCCGATGGATCCTGCGGAATCAAGCTGGCCTTCTCCGTATCCCTTCAAGAATCCCCACAGCCAGAATACTGCGAACAGCAAAGACACGAGCGTAATCCTCTTTTTCACCCTTTATTCACCTCCTTGAGTACTGCCTCTATTCTGCCATATCTCTCAGTTTTTTGCAATGTCGCTTGACGCATGCGCATCTCTATGATAAACTGTTCCCAGTACGTACAAATCTTCGGAGGTGAAGAAGATGAGCAGCTTCAGGAATGGATATCCTCACGTGATTCTCATCGTGGAAACCATGGCGCTCAGTTGTATCATCAGCCTCTTGCTTGCCAATACTATGGCTCCTGTTTTCTCCTTGCGAGGCGTGATGACGTTGCAAGGAATATTCCTCGTGGGGGGAATCGTGGGGATTGCGTTCGGATATTTCACAAGGATGCGCTTTCGCAGCAGAGCATTCGCTGTTTCCGCTCCTTTTATATTCTTGAGCGCAGTCATATGCGGAATAGTTCTGGGGCTGGCATGCGAGTGGAGCTGGGTGGTTACGCCTACCCTCAATGTTCCCTCCCTTCTTGTTCCGCTTATGTTTTTCTCTGGAACTGCCATGGCGTTTTCCGTCTTAATGGCAGCATACTTTCTTGGCGTGGGAATAGGGTTGGTCGCAGGAATGGTTTTGGAAATGACGTTTGAAAATTTCTCTGGTACGCCCCGTTCCTCTAACAAACGCCCTTCATGAACCACGCGTCCAATTGCCGTCGCTCTTGCGGCGGTTTTTTCTATCAAAAAGAAAAAGCCCGCAAGGATGCGAGCTACAGAAATAACGCAGAAAAAGAGAGGAACGGCTGAAGTTCTTTCCCTCCCTGGACAAGAGCCAAGCTGATACGGTGCACCCCGATCTCCGGGATGAAGTCGGGAATAGCAACGCTATCAGGAAGGATCCCGTCCACGCGATAATGGAAGCCATCGCATTGAGCAGGGGCGCTGCAGCCGTAAAGCCGTACAAGCTGCCTGCCATTCCACTCCATATTTCTTGTTCCCGCGTAGGCTTCAAGGGCGTCTGCTACGCTTTTCCCATGCGCCATTCGCAAGGAAAACACAGCTGCGAAATGAATCGCTAAAAATCCTCTCCGGGAAATCATCTGAATCCTCCTTGTTCCGCTTATTTGTGAACGAGCTTTAGAAAGAACGGCCGCATGATGGCTTTGGCAACTTTCGCGAATATTCTTGCATTGGGCATGCCTCCAGCCAGCGCGAGAGCCAATCCCAATCCTATTGCCGCCAAGGAAAGCGCGGCAACGTCCAAACCGTCTTTCGCAAAGAGTACGGCTGCTCCGAATTTCTCAAGCAGGTTCTGTTCCTCTTTGACTGCGGGAGCAATGATCTGCACATTGGAAAAATCTTCCTGCGCAAAAATCTTTTCTTCTACAACAGCTGGCGCAACACGCTTAGGGGACGCGGAAGACTCTTGCAACGCCAGCACCTGGACTCTCACGTTTTCCACCTCCTGCGAAAGAACCTGTATCGTACGCTCGATCTCTTCAAGAGAAGAAGCGCGAGGTTTCTCAACGCTTGAAAGGATTGCTCCCCAAGGCTTTTTTGCGATTGCGGGTATGACATAGGAGTTTGCCCATATCATGCTTTCTGCCGGAACCCCGTCAATGCTCCCGTCTTCTTTCTGGAGCGAAACGAGAAAATCCGTAGGGGTCTTTCCGCTCTTTTGCCATGAGAACTTCTGATTCCCCGTTCCCGCTATCGCCTGCATCGCCCATGCGGTGGAAAAAACGTTTCCAAAACTGCCGCCTAACTTCTGATTTTCGCCCAGGAACGAGGCTGCTCTCCCCATGGCATCCTTCACCAAACCTTCTTGAGGAAAAAGCGAGAGCGTCTGGATTGCAGAAGCCGTCATATCCACGCTTCCCGCAAAAGAACCGTCTGCCTGCTGATGAGAAAGAAGATACAAAAGAGCTTGCTGAATCATGGGGTCTTCGCTCTTGAACCCCGCTTTCAAAAGCACGAGGAGCGCGAATGCATCGTCATTGAGAAAGGCCGTGTCGCCGAACTGGCTTCCGTCAAAGAACGAAACGATCTTCTCGATATAATTCACGGAGGTTCCTGTGTACGGATTTACCCCCAAAGCCATGAAAGCCATTGCTCTTCTTTCATAATCCGTAAGAAGAGTGCCCTGGTTTGGATTCTCCAGAAGATACGCGCGCAACCGTTCTTGTGCCACGTCTTCTCCGGGATAGGAGGCGAAGGCTATGGCCGCCCAGTCAGAAAGCAAGGGCGAGCCGAATGAACCGTCTGCTAACTGATTGCTCGCAAGAAATTGCATCGCCCTCTCTACGTTAAACTCTGGTTTCTTCTCCTGTTGCCCTGGCTGCTCTTGCGCAGTCTGTGTTGGAGCCGAACCTCCTGCAGTATAGACATTCAAACCAAAACTTGGAAAATAGAAATCCTCCGCAATGCCAATGGTATAGCTTCCCGGAGAAGTATTCAGGGTGAAATGAGCAACTCCTTGCGGATCTACGGGATTTTGCATGATCACCGTATTTCCGCTTCTCACCCCGAGAGTGACTCCGGAAAGAGCTGCCCACGTATTGTCTTGATAGCGGTACCGCTGGGCGGTAGCAGTCAGAGAGCCGCCAGTTGGCACGAAAGAATTATCCGTGAGCACCCTGCGGGAGTTTCCAAAATACACATAGACCGTCTCTCCTCCGGAAAGAATGTGCGTATCCATTCCCACGAACGGAGAAACGTCGTTCACCACATACTGCCAGTTCTCACAAGCTTCAACAGAAGACTCAGCAACTATAATGCATTGAAGATAGAGGGAGCTGTACTCAGGAAAGTACTTCAGCTTGGAAATGGCAAAGCTTGAGCTTGAGGCGTCAACGCCGGAAAGCAAAGCAAGGACGCTCCGGGCGTTCACAGTGCGCAACACTCCGTCCACGTCCGAAACCTGCGTGGTTCCAGGACCAGGCAACGCAACAGACCCTGTATGCAAAAGATTGTCTTGGTATCTGACGGATATGGTGACGTCAGCTGCGCTTGCAAAAAATGCGGGGAAGAGCACTCCCGCAACAAGCGCTATGGTGAATATGCTATTCTTCGTGTTCATAAGTCCATGAAATGACATCCCCCGGTTGGATCGTATACGAAGAAACTCCTACCTGGGATTTTTTGCCGTTTATTGAATATATCCAGTACATCTGCCGGGAAGGATCCTGGGACACCCCGTTGATCTCTTCCACGAAGAACCCCAACCCTCCGAAATCCCTGCCTCCAAACTTCAACCCTGAGGTTTCACGTAAAAGAACCATGGCTTCATATACCGTGCTTCCTTGGGAAACCTGAAACTCATATCGTTTCTCCTGAAGAGAAAGAACTACCGGAATGGTTGTTTCCTCTTGTATCCCCTCTGATGTCCCTAGGACATTCTCTTCTAATTGAGGGGTAGCTTGAGATTCTGATGGAACCAAAGTCTGAGTAAAGAAAGAACTGAAAAAGAGCAATGAAAGACCTCCTGCAATGCACAAAAAAGGCAATGCGATGCGTAATGTCTTCATATGATAGAACAAACAAAAAACTCCTGAAGGGGAGTGAAAAGTGGCTGCTCACCCTGGGTAAGCAACTGCCAAAAAGGTATCCTCCCCTTCGAAGGATAATCTTTGATAATATATTGGCTCACGTTTGGTATCCGGACTTCCAGTTCTTGAGAGCTGGTACACCGTTACGGGGTAGTGGAGGAATTTCACCTCGCTTCCCCAATCCGTGAGACGCGCGAAGAACTACTGCTATTCGTACCGTAAAGCAATATCCCGGTCAAGAGTACAACCCATGGTCATCTGTGGAAAAGAGGATCAAGTAACGATGTGGGACATCGCGTATTCCAAGCTTCCTCCCACTTTCTTTCCCGGGTTGAAGATGTTCTCCGGATCAAACAAGAATTTTATCTTCCTGAAAAGCTCGCACACTTCTTTTCCGTACATGAGTTCCAGATACGGAGTGCGGATGATGCCGTCGTTATGCTCTGCGGTAAAAGAGCCGTGGAATTCAAGAACGAGCTTGAACACGCGGTCTGCAATCTCCGGTATCAAAGCTTTCACCTTTGGGTCTGAAAGCTTCATTAAGGGAATGATGTGGAGGTTTCCGTCTCCCAAATGGCCCGCTATTGTATAGACGACCTGGGGATACTCGGAAAGAATCGCATGAAGCTTTGGAAGGAATTCCTCCAAGAGCTCAGAGCGAACGATGACGTCATCGATAAAAGGGGCGGTGCGCATTCCCTTGATGTGCCGCCTCAAAAGATTGAAGCTCTCTCTTCTGATCGTGACGTACTTTGCAGCCTCCTTGTCGTCTCTTGCGATCCTCATGGGAACATTGAACGGAATGAGCGCCTCTTTTGCTTTCTGTGCGAGATATCGAGCGAGCTCCTCCGTGTCTCCCGTGAACTCAGCCAGAACGATAAGCTTTGGTATGCCTCCCCTAAGCATCATGAAGAATTCCGGAAGGAATTGCAGGCCGAGGCTCACGATATTGCCTTTGAGAGTTTTAAGAAAGTCAGGGAAGAAACTTGCAGCAAGCTTTAACGTATGGTCGTCATACAATTCAAGGGTTTCCGGCTTGAACGCAAGGAGCGCTTTGGATATCTCGCTCAAAGGATCCAAAGAAGGGAGGAATATAATGAGGAGTTTGTGAGCTTTGGTCTGGGGAACCAGGCGGAACTTGATTTCTGTGATAATCCCGAGAGTGCCTTGGGATCCGACAAAAAGCTTGGGGAGGTCAACCATATGGCTTTCTTTGTTCCATACGTCCCACAAGGCATACCCCGCAGAATTCTTTGAAACCTTGGGCTTTGCCGACTGCAGTACATCCTGATTCAAACTGATTAACTCCCAAATGCCTTTATAAAATTCTCCCTCGAATGTTTTCAGCGCCATCTTTTCCTGGAGCTCCTCATGGGAAAGGGGCTTGATGAGGTATTCATTGCCATCAGCAAGGACTGCGCGAAGCTCCAGAACGTAAGCATCGGTTTTCCCGTAGAGCAGAGACTTTTCCCCTCCTGAGTTGTTTGCAGCCATTCCTCCCACTGTGCAAAGTTCCTTGGAAGCGGGGTAGCAAGGAAGCAATAGGTTGCGGGTTTGAAGTTCTTTTTCCAGATCCCGATACCAGACTCCGGGCTCCACTACCACGAAATCCTTTCCGATCTCTTTGATGCGATTGAATGAGCGCGTCATGTCCAGGATGATTCCTTCGGAAAGGGAGCCTCCCGTCATATCGCTTCCTCCTCCGCGGCACGAGAGGCAAAGAGCAAGATCTTTTCTTTCTTTCACAAAAGAAACGATGCGTTTTACATCTTCCGTATCATGAGGAAAAACCACGAGGCGGGGCTTCACCTCAAAGAAACTCGCGTCTTTCTTGTAGAGATCAAGCGTAGGGCCGTCTTCCCTTACCTCTCCTTTGCAGATTCCCCGCAAGAGCTCCTGAAGACTGCTCATTTCATTCGTGAAACAAACTTGTTTATTTCATCTCGTATTGAAGAGTGATGGTTACGGTCACCTCTTGAGATCCCGGTTCCAACTCGGGGATGGACTCTTTACCCATTGGAACAACTCC
>CAYYUL010000008.1:0-7882 GCA_964474915.1 uncultured Candidatus Saccharibacteria bacterium
ACTTTTGTCATAGAGCTTCCCCTAGATCCTTCAAAATTGACAAAGAAGAATCCTGACATATAATGAACCGTATGGCGCCAGAACAGGATTTACAAAAATTCGCCGAGGAAATCAAAAACATGTTGACGAAAAGGCTGTGGAAACACAGAAGCATTTTGATATTGTGGCAAAAGTAAGCAGAGATGAATTTGCCGTTCTTGAGAAAAGGATTGGAATCCTTGAAACAAAGTTCAATCGGGCATAAATGCAATCCAACCTCTTAGTCATTCTGTGCAAGTGGGACTTGCACAGCCATTTGAATTCGCCACACAAAGGGTTGACAAGGTTGTTTAGAAGGATATAGGGTATGAATAGATCCTTAATGACTCAAGGATACTATAAAAAAGGAGAGTTCCTTGAACGACGAAAGAACCTTAATAACACATCCCGGAACACAAGATGGAAGGCAGATCAATGTATTTGATCCTGCTCTAGCGCTATGGGAAACCAGCGGCGAGCAACTGCGCTTTTCACACTTCTGTCATCCTTTCCACGAAGCAGAGGTTGTAGCCTTATACCATTCCCTTACGCACCAGACCGTTTTTCTTCCGTTATCCCTATATCGTACGGTTCAGAAATCAGTCGACACAGGAGATGACCTGAGAGAGACCGAATATAAAAACATCGCCTTGAGTCTTATCCATCAAGGGATGCTTGTTTCTCTTGGCTACAGTGAAAAAGCCGCGATTGAAGCCGTACAGAACGTGTCCTTAGGGAAACCATCGTTTGGTATTCTCTATCTCCTTCTTACAGATGCCTGCAATCTTCGTTGCACATACTGTTTTATAGAAGGAGCGATGCCAACTAAAACCGTCCTCCGCTGGATGACCCCCGAAACGGCTGTACGAGCAATAAGACTCTTCGCGAACACCATGGCAAAGAATCCCCCTGATAGAAAGATAGGACATCCTACAGTCGTCTTCTATGGAGGAGAACCGCTCCTAAACCAAAAGACATTCGTAGCAGCCGTAGAAGAAATAACCCGTCTAAAATACACGGGGGAGCTTCCTGATAGTCTTTCGATCACGCTCATCACAAATGGGACAGCGGTCACTGACAGAATGGTCGCCGTAATAAAAGAACACGCAATTTCTGTATCTGTATCTCTTGACGGGCCCAAAGAAATGCACGATCGGAATAGGTTCTTTGCTGACGGCAGAGGAAGTTTCGGCCGAATCCAACGTAGTCTGAGAAAGTTGCAAGATGCAGGGGTAAATCTGAGTATCTCCTGCACGATCAACGAGGCAAATCTCGAAAGACTTGATGATGTATTCCGCTGGATCGTATTTGATCTCGGCATTCGTGGACTTGGGTTCAATCTCCTCATTGATACACCTGGAACACCGCAAACAGATGGATCATACGCACAGAGAGCAACAGAAAAGATAATCGCGTGTTACGAAATTGCACGCAGAGAAGGAGTATACGAAGACCGTGTGATGCGTAAGGTGAATGCCTTTGTACAAAGGAAACTCCATGTCGCAGACTGTGGCGGATACGGGAATCAGCTTGCCATCACACCTGATGGGAAAATCGGCCCTTGTCAGGCTTTCGTGAGCAGTGGCCAATTCTTCCCTGGAGATGTCAGAGATACGGAGTTTGACCCATTTTCAGATTCAACTTTCTTGGAGTGGAGTCGAAGATCCCCATTCAATATGCCCAATTGCTACTTTTGTGAAGCGGTTGGACTGTGTGGAGGGGGTTGTGCCTACAACGCCGCTCTAAAAGGCAAAAGTATATGGGAAAAAGATCCAAACTTCTGCATTCACTCGAAAACGCTTTTGAGGTGGCTCATCTGGGATCTTTTCCGAAAAACCAAAGAGAAAGGAGGTGAGAGGATTGAATGAAAACGTCTTGCTTATACCAAGCTCCGAAGCTGTACGGGCAGTAGCAGGAAACATTCCGCTAGGGTATCAAAAGAACATTGCGGTATGTGGCGCATGCGCTTGCGAGTGTGTCTGTGCTTGTGTCTGCGGTTCATGCTCGAGCTGTGCCTGTGTCTGCGCCTGTAATTGTCCTAGCTAAGGGCAGATGCCCCTTGATATTGTTTGTCAAGGGGCTTTTTTACAAAAAAGTAGTATGATAAACCTATGAAACTCACATTTACCGCAGACCAGCAATACGATCTAGGAATAACTCGCTGGATGCTTGACAATCTTCCTCAGAACGAAACATCTCTTCTGCGCAAACAGTTGTACCTGAGAACAAAAAAATTGCGGAATGAAAAAGCACTCAAGGAAGCAGTAGAAAAAAAATACAAAGTACTACCTTATATCAAAAAAACAATAAAGATGTATCAGTCGTCCTGGGATGAGATCAATGACAACTTCTTTACGGTAGCCGCACAAAAAACTGGTTCCGCATGGAAACACAAGAGGTTTGTATGTATCCTTAGCCCTGTTCATAGAGGAGTAAGCAACTGGGGTGGGAATACGATTATACGGGGTTGGCAAGAAAACCCTTTCTCTATGAGGAAAATTACCGCGCACGAACTTCTCATATCTCATCTATTCTCTATTCTTAACGAACATTGGCAGAACCTGACAGACAAACAAAAATGGGCAATTGCTGAAATCGCAGCATTCGCAATTACCGGCCTTGAAAAAGAGATGTTAAGGTTCTGGCCCTGGATATCGCAAGAAGAACAGTATCCTCTCAACCATAATTATCCAGAGCTTTATGACCTCCAGAAAGCTCTCAAAAAAATATATCAAGAACAACCTTTTGCGATATTTTTCCAAAAGGCAATCACTCTCGTAAAAAAGAATCCTCTATAGAAATAAACCCTGCAAACTGCACGAACCTGTTTTTTGGAATAGCATCAATTCTGTGCAAGTCCGACTTGCACGGCCACGCTTTAATATTCAGAAGAATTGTGCTAGAGAGAAGGTAGTTGCTTTCACAATCTCATATATGTTTCGGGAGGTGAACCATGAAGATCGGCCAGATGCTTGGATTTTTTCTCATGGCAATGATTTTGTTCTCCGTAGCATGCGGAGGCGGCGGGGCGCTAACAGGAGAATGGGAACGAGCTACGCAAGCAATCCAGATAGGCAGGCCCGATACAAGAGGAATGAGCCCTCAAGAAATGAATAGGGCGCTTCAAGAGAATACGGATAAGCTCAATGAGGCGGGTAAAGTCAACAACGCACTACGCAAATGGTCGTATCGCATAGACTTCAAGACAGACGGCACCGCGCTTCTCTACCGCGAAGGAATCAGCGGTTTGGAAGAGGTTCAGTACGCAGTGAATGGCGATCGCATCACCCTCAAGTCTCCGCTTGGAAACGCCTCCTACAAATTCTCCCGCAAAGGAGAAACCCTCACGTTCTTTGATGCGTCTTCATCCCCTCCGATGGAGGTGGAGTACCGACGTAGATAAGAATGGAAAAACCAAAGGATTGACAAGGATGCTGGATATGATATAGCTGAATTACAATAGTTCTTTCAAAGTAGCCTATACACAAGGATCTGAAAGGAGGTCCACGATGACTATTCATGGGATATCAGTCTCTGAAAAAGGAGTGTATCTGTCGCCAAAGTGGTTCGGAGGCATTGCCGCAGTCGTTGTTGCGATCATCGCAATAGCGTTTCTCGTGGCTATGTCCGGCAATTCTAGCTCCGCGGCCCTCGCTTCTCAAACGGCTCCATCGGCAGCCGTGTCCGTTCCCTCGCAAGGACAAGCTCCCGTTGTACAATCATCTGGCAGACCATCAAACCAAGCGAGAGTAGGAGACGTCGTCATAACAATGCTCTCGGTAAAATCCAATCTGGACGGACTGCCCGACTTGGGATCACGGGTCAAATACGTGGTGATTGATCTCTCGATGGAAAACGTCAGTGCACGCAATGTGCCAGATGGACCAACTGATGGTTTTCTCCTTGATAGTGATGGCTACCACAATAAGATTTGGGGGGGAGCTGGTTCAAACTTCAACCGTTGGCAACCATCAACTCCGAAGGTTGGACAAAAATCCACCGGGACTTTTGTCTTCACAATCCCGAAAGAATCAAAGGCTGTAGCGTTCGAATTCAATATGGCAGATGGATCGACTGTAACGATCCCGCTCCCCTAGCCAATCGCCTCTCCCACCGAGAGGCTTTTTTCTTGCAAAATCCCTTGAGATAGAGTATCGTATAAATAGCAAATTAACAAAGGAGACTTGTCATGACTACGGCTCTAAAGAAACGGATCTCTTTCTGGATTATTGTTCTCCTAATGGCTACTGTATTTATTATCGCCTGCGAGCCCAAGGAAAAACCAAGTCTGTATAGTCTTGCAGAGAGTTTTTGCAAAGAAATGTCGACCATTCAGAGCTCAGATGGTTGGCGAGCTGAGACTGAAGCTACAAAACGGGCAGTAAAAGCGGGCTACTCTGAGCAGCAATTCTCGGAAGCGCTGCGAAATCTGTGTCAAGAAACGTACACACGCTACACGAACAAAAAATGAAGACCTTTTTCGAAACAAAAACCTCTCACATGAAAGGTTTTTTCTTCAATTTGGCTGAAGAGGAATCACCAAGAGATACTTTGCCTGATCGTCTCCAATATGGTTGTCGAAAAGACGAATATCACCGGGGCTAAGAAACGCCTCGCCCTTCCCATTGTCATTGAACAGTATACCTATATAACTTCCATCAACGCTAATAGAGGAAACCATGGAAGGAGGCTTATTTATTCCAGGGCCGGGTGGAGTATTGAAAACATCTTTACAATTCTCGTTGCTTTCGTTATCCGTTCCCGCATACCTTTTATCATTTGGAGGACCGTTGAAGTTTGCCGAACTTTCGCTTACCCATAACGGTTTTCCTGCTCCAAGCGTAGTTGCAGAATTTACTGCGTTTATCGCCCCGCAATGAATCTGCTGGTCTCCGGCTCGATCTCCTTTCGCCTGTTCGTTCCACTGATAATTCCCCCACACAATGACCCCCTCTCCCCCTGGATCTTTCAGGGCAGGATTATTTGGATCTTTAATGGGCACCAAACGCGGTATCACCTGCTGGAATACCCTAAGGGATGATACTCTATTTTCATCCATGGGTTCTTTGCAGTAAATGCCTGAAGCGTTAGGGCAAGCATCCTTTGGGAATAAGGGGTTATTTTTAACATAAAGATTCACGCAACTCTTCTTCTTATCGGTCTCAATCTTTTCCGAATCAGTTCCCCCAAGAACTACCATTGCGTCCTCTTTGAAATTTGCGTTCTCATATAATATGGCTCCGAGCTTTGACTTCACTTGGTTTATATACGGCTGCGGCTGGCCCGGAAGCACGGGGCCGGGCACAGGAACCTTTTCTAATGTAGGAATGATCATCAGAGACTTAGCTCTGTCTTCAAAATCTCCAAAACTTGATGTATTCCCTACAAATAGCCTTGTTTCTCCCGTGCAGTCCTTTCCTGCGAATAGATAGATGCCGGGAGACTTCCAACTCAAGGTTACTGATTTTGCTTTTACCTCTCCTCCTGACCTGTCAAGCAGTTTAGCTCCTTCAATACAGGAGCCCGACTGGATGCCTTCAGGATTGTCATCTGAATTCCATAGATCCTGCTTATAGTCAATCTGGGAATACAGGGTTGCAGTCACCTCTTGCGACGAGGAGAAAAACCTGATTGATTTGATAGGCCTATCTCCGGTAACCTGGCCCTGGGGATTATAGAGCTTGGTAAAAGTGTCAGGTAATAAAGAAAGATTGCCTTTCACGCGAATGTAGTCTTCTTCGTCTTTAAGATTGTCTAATGCGGGGCATCCCGGCTGGGTATACAATATGACTCCCCCTCTTGCGGATCCTGTTTTTGGGATCTGAAGAACGACAAGCTGGGGGTTGATGGTGGTAAGCAGCATGTAGGAGCCGAACAGCACCACAATGCCAAGCAAGGAAGCGAATATCTGATCTTTTGCGTCTTGAAGCGCCGGCGGGCTTCCCGCGGAAAACAGGTACTTTATCCCCCCGTACACGAACGATCCGAACGCAATGAATCCTGAAATTGCCAGCCCTAGATTGAAAAGATACTTGATGACTTTCGGAAGCTCCCTTGTGGTATTGGGAGATTCAGCTCCCGTAACCTCTGGATACTGGAGTTCTGTCTGCTGGGCAAAGATGAACGGAGCAAACGCAAGCAAAAGAAATCCCGCGAGAAAGAAAAATGCGAACAGCTGTTGAAATCTCCTCATATGGTTTCATCATACCACTCCCAAAAAAAGGCAACAATCCCCTGGTTGCTTACCCAGGGTAAGCAACCAAAGAAAAAAGCTCAAGATATTCACCTTGAGCCTTTGAGGCGGGAGATCATCCCCTCTCGGCCAGGTAGCGCTCCGCTGCCTCTCGGACATCTTCGGAGGTTGTGAGCGCCCCCATGAAACGAGCCACTGACTCATTTCCATAGAAAAGAGTGAATGAATCCCCTTCAAAGTTAACTCTGAATCCTTCCTGAAGCCCCCACCCTGATGGAAAGGGTTTGGTTAAAGTGTGGCCGGAACTGCCGCTCATGGAATGTGCCTCCTCATTGCAAGACTTTCCCTTTAATCGAAGATCAAGCTTCGCTTATCACTATAGCATAAGATAGAAGCTTGTCAACCATAAGTCTCTTTCTCGCGCGATGCGAGCACGTCCTCGTAGAACTTGAGGACTTGGTCTGCCACGTTCTTCCACGAGTACTGCTGCACCTCTTGGAATCCCCACTCCCCCATTTCTTTCCTCAGTGATTCGTTCTGGATGAGAAGCTCCAGCTTTTTTGCCAGACCTGCAACGTCTTTGGGAGGAACCAGGAAACTCGCCCCCTTCTTTCCCCTGAAGAACTGCGCGTACCCTTTATTGGCAAAGGCGACGATGGGAAGCTTTGAAGCCATCGCTTCCAAGAGCACAATGCCAAAGCTCTCTCCGTGCAGGGCGGGGCTGCAGAACATATCCGCGCTCTTATACGCCCTCCGGAGATCTGAATCTTGAAGCTCTCCGAGGAAATGAACCTCTCTCAGCTTGTGGCGTTGGGCAAACTGCTCGCATTCCTTCTTCAACTCTCCTTCTCCCACAACAAGAAGCCGAAGATTGGAATACTTTTTCTGGAGGTTTTCGTACGCTTTCAAGAGATATGGCAGGCCTTTGCGTTTCTCCATGCGCCCCACGAACAGGATATTGAGCTTGTCGTCTGCAAACTGGACCATGGGAGCCTTTCCCTGGAAGGATTCTGTGTCTAAGCCGTTGGGAATGACGCGCTTTTGCCCGGGAAACGTTTTGAACAATTCCATGGTCAAGGGAGACACTCCGATGACCCCATGGACTTTCCAGTTCACTATTTTCCTGAATATGGAAAGAAACGAAGGAAAGGTTTTCAAGAGCTGGCTTTTTTCGAGGTTCGCGTGAAAGGTGAGGATGTTCGTGGCCTTGGAAGACACGAGGATTTCAAATGCCGAAGGGAATCCGAAGTTGTGCAAGTGCAGAATATCGAACTTCTCTTTGTTCAAAACCCTGCGCATGGCAAACGGATTTAAGTTAATGACAAAATCTCCCTGGCTTTCGTTGAAGGGCATCGAAAAAGAGGTTCCGAGTAAAAGCACGTCTTTTCCGTAGTCTTCAGACCGGGATCTCCGGGGAACGATGATCTTTACCTGCACTCCCCTTTTCTGAAGCTCTCTGGCCAATCCCATGATGTGATTTTTCACGCCTCCGGGATTTTGGAACGAATGAAAAGAAACAAGGCCGACTTTCATATTGCGGAAAAGCTATCAGCCAAGCTTTGAGAAAGGAGGCGGAGGCGGAACAGGAGGCATCGGTTTAGGAGGTGCGGGAGGTGTTGGTGGCTTTGGCAAGGGCGGCGGTGGAGGAACAGGAGGTTTCGGGGGAACAGG
>CAYYUL010000008.1:7892-12566 GCA_964474915.1 uncultured Candidatus Saccharibacteria bacterium
GGAGGAGCCACGGGGGGCTTTGGCGTTGTCGGAGGAGATATGGGAGGCCTTGGCATGGGCGGAGGAGGAAAGGTGAACGAAGGCTTTGCGAGAGGTGGAATAGGAACAACTGGGGGTTTGGGCATCGGGGGAGGAACCTGAGGCTTCGCAGGAGGAGGAACGAACGAAGGTTTAGGCAGGGGTGCGGGAGGAATAAAGGACGGGGCGGGCTTTTGCGGCATCTGAGCGATAAGAACCTCCTTCGGAGAACCTTGCTCCTTTACGGGAGTAGGACGAGGAGCCAGCGGAGGAACAGAAGGCTTTGGAACAGGCCTCGGCTCTTGCACAGCTCCCATGCTCTTCATTGCGGATCTCTTTCCCAATTGCCAGGAGATCAGAGCTACGATTAAAAGAATGAAAAAAATGGTGAGAAGTGTCATAGGATAGAAAAAATGATTTCGTAGTCAATTCGACCTTTCATTAATTTCTGAAGAAAACGCGCTGTGCTTACATGTTCTCCCTTTTTGTTTCCCTGGTCAAGGTGCATTATACTATATTCATGATTATAGACAGCCATGCGCATATTTCCTACTTGAAGAAAAGGGAAGGGTTCTCGCAGGCAAGGGATGCTTTGCTGCTGGAAATGGAAAGGAATAAAGTAGGCCGCGCAATCGTAATCCCAGATAACCTGCAGAATTCCAAGTGCGCAGACCTTGAGACGGTCATCGGTTTGATAAAAGAAGAACCGAGGTTATCTATGGTTGGGACATTGAAAATAACCGACATCAATAAGACAAGCCTGAATAGAATTGAAGGATTATTCAGGAAAAAGACTATCCGGGGATTCAAAATCTTCCCTGGCCATGATCCGGTCTACCCGACCGATCAAAGATGGAACCCTATTTTCAAGCTCTGCCAGAAGTATGATTTTCCCTTGATAATTCATACGGGCATAAATACCGGGGATAAGAAATGCGCCAAATATAACGATCCCAAGTATATTGTAAAAATCGCAAAGCTCCATCCCAAACTCAAGATTATTATTTCCCACTACTTTTGGCCCAAATTAGAGTACTGTTTTTCAATAACTAACAACTTTAATAACATCTATTTCGACACCTCGGGATTAGCCGATCCAGAGGTGGTGAGCGCGAGCGGAGGCATCAAGAAAGTAAAGGATATATTGACGAAAACAATCAGGCGCAAAAACGACAGTGTAATTTTTGGAAGCGACTGGCCAATGTGCAGTACTAAAAAGCATATCGATCTCATAGATTCTTTGCCCATAGCAAGAGAAGAGAAAGAAAAGGTTTTCTCAAAAAATTCTCTAAAGCTTTTCTCTCTATCGAAAGAGTAGATTTATAGTTTCAAAAAAGCTACAATAGCCCCATGAATCGTCCCGTTCTTATCAAGAATGTGAATATTATTCCCATGCCTGGGTCTAAGGTGCTTTGGGGATATGATGTATTGATCGAGAAAGGCAAAATCGTCCAATGCTCCAGGAGCAAAAAACAATCCTACCCTGGAACTTCCCAGGTTATAGATGGGAAAGGAGAATTCCTCATCCCCGGGCTTTTTGACATGCATACGCATGTGCATTCAAGAACCTTCTTCCCTCTCTTTCTTCAATATGGTGTCACAGCAATTAGAGAAACTGGAAATTACAAGAAGGAGATATTTCTTTTGAGAGATAAAGTGAATTCCAGGAAGATACTCGGTCCTCGAATGTATATATGCGGGCCGATACTGGAAGGAAATCCGCCGTTTTGGAAGGGATTCCGGATAGTACGAAACAAAAAGGAGGGCAGGGTTGCCGTAAGAAAATTAAAGCGGCAAAGAGTAGATTTTATTAAGGTATACGGAACCCTCAAGCCAGAAGTATACAAGGCAATTCTTGAGGAAGCTCATAAGCCAACCCTGGAGGTAACCGGGCATCTTCCAAAATCCATCAGTATTGTGAAGGCTATAGGAATGGGCCAGGGCGGACTTGAACACATGGATAGCATACGCAGATATGTCAGCGAAGTTGTTGCCGTCAATGCTCATCTAAAAAACTACTCGGGATGGAGGCGATTTGTTGATGTAAAAATCGATAAAGCAAAACTAAAGAAGGTGAGTTTGCTCCTGGAGCGGAACAAGGTATTTTTATGTCCTACCCTTGTTGTGGAAAAAAAGATGTCTCAGCTTGCAGATTATCCCAAGCTAAAACGCAGTAAAGAAGCTCGGCTTCTCCCTAAATATTACCGGGAAATCAAGTGGAATCCGAACCACCCCGAAAGTTCAGCCAATATTACTGGTCGCCCTCCGCTTTATTGGGAAAATTATGGTTTTTCTTATGAAAGAATTCGGCATGTTCTTCCCTTTCTCTTAAAGCGCAATAATATTCTTGCGGGATCTGACACACCTAATCCATTCGTGATTCCAGGTATATCGCTTTTGGAGGAGTTGGAGCTTCTCGTTGATTCTGGATTAAAACCATATCAAGCACTGGAAGCGGCGACATACAATGCAGCGCTCTCTCTTGATGCTCTTGCAGATTTAGGAACAGTTGAAAAAGGAAAGATAGCAAATCTTGTGCTTTTAGAAAAGAACCCGCTTAAAAATATTTCTAACATCCGATCCATTAAAGGAGTTATTCTAAATGGCATATATTTTTCTCTCAAAAATCTAAAAAAGAAAAAAGGCTAAGGGTTTTTATTCGTCCTTAACCTTGCTATATACTGTATACTAATTGGTGCAACTCTTTGAGCGTAATTTTGAGTTCGTTTTGATACTCAGAACCAGCTTGACGATAAAAATCAGCGGTTCCTAGAAGAGCTATAACCTCATAAAGAGCATACACCTGAGGAGAGATACAGAGGTTATATCCCTTTTGTAGTCCCTCCCAGAACGTACCGTGACCATGCCGAATCCCTACCATTGCGATATCGTAAAGGGGATCTCCTAGGATAGCGCGCTCCCAATCTACAATCCAAATCTTTCCTTCATGATCCCTCAAAAAGTTGGCTGGCCTAAGATCACGGTGAAGCAGAAAAGGTGATTGACAAAACAAATTCATCTCTTTGATCGCATTTCGTATTTGAATTACGAGTTTATCCTCGATCAAATGTAGACGAACAAGCTCATTTCCATATTCCCAAACGTGACGATTTAAAAAGGATGACCAGGTTTCGTGAGGCCCAAGACCAGTTATAGGGTCAATCCGTCCGTAGCCTGAAGAAACTTGCCCCAGAAGAGCCAGCTGACTCCCCACATCTTCCAAGTATTGAGGATGCGCCTGGCATTCTTTGAATGACAGAGCTTTCCCATTGATTCTTTCTGTGATCAATACTTCTTGGCCTTGTGAGTTGAGATAATACTTCAGCACGCGAGGGACATTGAGTCCATTCTTCTTGGCAAAAGAAAGCGCCCAGGCTTCTACCCTCAGGCGCAACGGGAGAGCAATTTTCTGATCAATAGCAACTTTCTGTACGGATTGCGCATCAATGAATTGAACTGTGTTGAACCTTCCCCTTATAATCTTCATTACTATCCTCCTTGAAGATTGTTTATTTGTTAAAGAGCTGAATCTATAAAACTGAGAGTAGTATAACTATTGATGTAGTCTTTGTCAAATTGAGAATAAAAAGGGGGCTGAGCAGCAACTATACATAGCTACTATTCAGCCCCTTTGGTGACGTCACGCTTGCAACCCTTGCTATCGATTGCAGTGACTGCCAGCTACGCAGTCACGGTGGTCAGCCTTGGAAAGTTCGTCAGCCAACCTGCGTTCCGTCACTGTGATCTTTAATGTCCTCATTCGTATACCTCCTTTCTTCTAAGATTCAATTTTAATATAGCAACCCACGGATGGAAGTCAAGCCTTTCATGAAAAAGGATGCGGGAAAGGTATTGTATTCGACCATGGATTGCCACGTTTAGCCATCTGCCTATATCGAGACATCCCTAACGGTTCCATTCCATATCCAAACGAAATGGGAATTAATCCAAGAGGAATGGCTCGTACTACCCATACTCCTGCATTTTTGAGATACTCTGGGGTAAGGTCGAGTACGGCGGTTTCAATCCCGTACTGTCTAAGCTTTTCGATGGCGATCCAAACATCCGCGTCTTTGAAGCTTAGTTCTCTCATAGGCAGTACCTCACCTTTCCAGAGGAACGCAGCTTTTGAAATATGCCTTGTAGAGGCATACAGGGCTACGTGGTCCGAAATCTTGTTTACCTCTGTTGGTTTAAAAATAGTGCGTATACTTTCTGAATCCCTCCACCTCCAGTAGAGCTGGTGTTCAATTTCACTCAGAGATTTTCCAAGAGCATTCTCAATATTAGGGTTTGAAGCGGCACCGAGAACTAAGGATGGCCTCACTTCTTCTTTCACTCCGACAGCGAGAACTACTTTGAAGAATTCAAGAGTAATGTCCACGAAATACACATGACTCCAGAGAATGTACCCGCTCTTGGTAGTCGTTCGGAATCGTCTGCTGATTGACAAGAGGCATGCTTGCGTGTGTCAGCCATGCAATCATAAATGCATCCCTCTCAATCGCTTCGTACAAGGCTCTTGTAAGCGCATCTTCAAAACTCAATCCCGCTGCAATTCCAGAAGAACTCGCTGTGGTGTAGAGATTAGGGGTCAGATCGTTTCCCACTGGGTAATAGAGACATTCTACTGGCAGATATTTCTCTTCGCCCCCA
>CAYYUL010000008.1:12576-13015 GCA_964474915.1 uncultured Candidatus Saccharibacteria bacterium
CTCTCTCGAAAATGGGATGAATGGCAACCCATTTCTGTATTGTGCTTTTTTGTAAGCTACCACTCTCTGAGGATTGATTGCACGACCACCAAGTTCACAAGCGCTACTCCTTATAAGTTGTTCTTGTGGAATGATGCCGCTGGCGTGACGTTCAGAAGCTTCCATAATTGCCTTAAGCTCTGCTTGTTCCCAGTAAGCATCGCTTCCAGAAGCCCATGCCTCTCGTACCTCTTCCTTATGCCCCGTCCTTTCAAGGTATTTTGCCGTGAATAGATGCGTCTGTGAGAGAGCCAACTTAGACTGACTAGGATCAAGCCAATATACGCTAGTCACAGGACCTAGAGATCCTACAAGATCTTTTCGGATTCTCCATGGAATTTCCTTAATTTCGGCCAATGATACATTCCTGCACGCAGACTCTTTTTGCTGGGAAATAACA
>CAYYUL010000009.1:0-3661 GCA_964474915.1 uncultured Candidatus Saccharibacteria bacterium
GTGGTCGTCTCCCTGTCACGGAGAAGATCGAGGGTTCAAATCCCTTCGGGCCCGCAAGAATATGGAAAGAGATAATTTCTATCACGTGGATGCAGTCTTGCTTTGCGGCGGGATAGGGTCTCGTATCAGAAAAATCTCTGGAGATGTACCAAAATTTTTGCTTGATGTTGGAGGAAAACCGATCATTCAGTATTCTTTAGATAACTTAGATGTCGAGCATATAAAACGTCTTATTGTTGCGGTAGATTATCAAGCAGAACAAGTTCAAGAGTGGATTCTCGCCAGAAGACTGCCCTACAGCGAGATAGAGTTTTCTTATCAATCGCGATACGGAATTCTTCCCGCAGTAACTTCTGCCCTGAAATTTTTGACAGAAGACACTTTCATAGTTTGCAATGCAGACGAGATACAACTAGGGTTTAACCTCAATCAGTTTATAGAATCTTATAAACGCTCCAATACTTTGGCAACAATACTTGGAGTCTATTCGGACCACCTATATAGACACAGGATTCTCACTGTACGAGAGAACGATAGCCTAGTCGTAAAAACAGAACTAGAGCCAGAGCATTATCTGTCAAATCCTAAACAAAAGGGGTTAATCAATGGCGGGTTAATTATCATGAACAAGAGAGCGCTTGAATATTACAATCCTCTTCATGGCATAGGATGGAGCGGTATTATCGATTCTCTTTGCGACGCTGGCCAGCTTTCAGCATGTATTATGCCCAATGTGGTTTACTTTAATATAAATACTGCGGATGAGTATCGCGAAGCAGCAGCATTTTTTGAACAGCAATCTTGTTCTTGACAGCATACAAAAACTCTAGTACATAAAACCCAGCACATCACATCACTATACCTAGAAGGAGTTGTCATGGATGCGAAAGATCGGATTATCGTGGCGCTGGATGTGAGCAGCGTGAAGAAGGCGATTGCCCTTGTGGAGGAACTCAAGGACCATGTGGGAATGTTTAAGATCGGTCTTGAGCTGATGAACACTATGCTGGCCCACGTGATCAGCCCGCAAAAAGGAGAAACGGAAAATAGCATCGCAGGAATCCAGAACCTATTCAACCTTCTCAGCGGGAATGTGTTCTGGGATGGGAAGCTGCACGATATTCCCAATACGGTAGCAGGAGCTTCCTATCCTATTTCCAGTTTGGGTGTGAGGATGTTCAACGTCCATGCCTCAGGAGGAATAGAGATGATGAGGCAGGCAGCTGCTCATCGCAACGGGAGTTTAGTGCTTGCCGTTACCGTACTCACCTCTCTTTCTGAAGAAGAGGCATATCTTGTCTTTGGCGCCCCTTCCAAAGCAAAAGTTATAGATCTTGCCAGGATGGCGGTTCTCGCAGGAATAGACGGTATTGTCTGCTCTCCTCAAGAACTTGGAGTTCTCGGAAAACTTCCGGAACTCAAATCCCTCATTAAAGTGATTCCTGGAGTGCGGCCTACATGGGCCGTAACAGGAGACCAGGCAAGGGTTATGACTCCTGGAGAAGCCGTCAGAGCAGGGGCTGACTACTTGGTTATCGGACGGCCTATTACCCAGCCGCCTCCGGAAATTGGCGGTCCTGTAGAAGCCGCGCAAAAGATCGCGGAAGAAATCGCAATGGCTTTGGAAAAGTAGGAGGAGTAAATGGACGAAAACAAAGTTCTCCGAGTATTGAGTGGCGTCGGTGCGTTGTTAGAAGGCCACTATGTCTTTACCTCTGGCAGGCATGCAGAAAAGTATGTCAACAAGGACGCGCTTTATCCGCATACGGCAGAGACGTCTGAACTGTGTAGGCGGATTGCCGAATTCGCAGATCCCGGCACCCAGGTGGTTGCAGCGCCCGCCATTGGAGGAGTCATCCTTTCTCAGTGGGTGGCATTCCATCTCAGCATTTTGTTGGGAGCCGAAGTGCTTGCCGTATATGCCGAACCAGGCCCAGAAGACACATTGATCTTCAAGCGTGGTTACGACCAGCTTATCCCCGGCCACAGAGTACTCGTAGTAGAAGATGTGCTCACTACCGGAGGTTCAGCGAGAAAGGTAGTGGACGCGGTTCGTGCGCTTCATGGTGAAGTGACGGGTGTTAGTGTACTCTGCAACAGAGGCGGAGTGACCGTCAAGGAACTCGGCAATGTTCCTTGGCTTCAAGCCCTAACGACTCTCCCCATGGAATCCTATACATCAGAGGATTGTCCCCTTTGTAAGGAAGGGGTCCCGATCAGCACGGATGCTGGCCAGGGGCGACAGTTGTTTGGCCTCGCCAAGTAGCCAAAGCTGTCTGAAAAGACAGCTTTCTCTTTTGGAGGGGTATTGATGGCAGGAGATTTTTCGTGTAAAATATAAGGAGAGGCATTGGTATGAATACAGGCAAACAATACATCGAAATTCAGTCCCTGGAAGAGCAGGAGATGCGCAGGGCCCTTGAGAAGAGAGAGGATCCTGAAGCGAAAAGGATCCTTCGTTTTCTCACTCTTCCGGATTTATCAAGGACAGAGGGCAGCCCGTTGAAGGAAATCGTAGACCGCACGCTCGACGTGAAGAGCCTTGAGGGATTTGACGTCATCAAGATACCGGAGATTATTTCAGTCCCCATCCTTTTCGATATGTTCAATATGCCTCCGGGGCATCCTGCTCGCAGCGCCTCGGATACGTATTACGTGAACGAGGAGTATGTGTTGCGCACGCATGACACGGTGTTCTGGTATTATTATTTGAACCACCCGATTATTAAAGAGAGGATTAAAAACAACGAATCGTTCGGCACCATATGCTTTGGCAAGGTATACCGCAAGGATGAAATAGACCGCAAGCATATGAATGTATTCCATCAGCTCGGCGGGCTGTACTTGGCCCCAGACAATCAGAGGACCGTAACTCCAGAAGACTTGCAGAGCGTTCTTTCCGAAATCGCGCGGAATATTTTCGGCCTCGACGTGAACTTTCGTTTCTACGAGCATACGTTTCCCTATACCGATCCCAGTTTTGAAATGGAGGCGGAGATCAACGGCCAGTGGGTAGAGATGCTCGGATCAGGATTGCCGCGAAAGAGCGTCTTATCGAATTTCGGCCTTCAAGGGTATAACGGGTGGGCATTCGGATTCGGCCTTGAGCGTCTGGCAATGGCGTCCATGGAGCTGCCGGATATCAGGTTGTTTTGGTCTCGGGACGAGCGGGTAAAGACGCAGTTAAAACTCGGCACTACATTCAAAGAGGTTTCAAAGTTCCCTGCGATTACGCGCGACATTTCGTTCGTGGTCGGCAAAGAATTCGTGCCCAATGACTACTTTGACCTGATACGGGATTTGGGCGGAGATCTGGTAGAACAGGTGGAGCTCATCGACAGCTATGAAAACGCTGAAAAGTTCGGCGAGGGCAAAATGAGCTATACCTACCGGATCACGTACAGAAGCATGGAGGACCTTGGTTTCAGACGAAGTCGATGCGATCCAGAACAAGGTGTATGAGCAGACAGCACAACAATTCAAGGCGGAACTGCGATAAGCAAGCTTGATTTTCAATTAAGCAAGCTTGGGCGTCATTAAAAAATGAAAAGTGAAAAATTAAAAAAATCAGAATATACCGCCAAGGACATTTTCGTATTGGAAGGGCTGTATCCTGTACGCAAGCGTCCCGGCATGTACATCGGCCCCACTGCAGTACACG
>CAYYUL010000009.1:3671-12936 GCA_964474915.1 uncultured Candidatus Saccharibacteria bacterium
ATCGAGCTCACCCTTCTTCCCGGGAGCAAAGTGAAAGTGGTGGATGACGGAAGAGGGATTCCGGTAGACAAACACGCCCAGACCAAGAAGTCAGCCTTGGAAACCGTACTCACCACATTGCATGCTGGGGCAAAGTTCGGAGGCAAAGCATACCAGGTTTCGGGAGGACTGCACGGAGTGGGGGTGTCTGTGGTGAACGCCCTTTCTATATACCTGAAAGCCGAAGTGTGCAGAGACGGCTTTAGATATGAGCAGGAATACAGCAGGGGAAAGGTAAAAGGCAGTGTCAAAAAAGTGGGTCCCAGCCGCCAGACAGGGACCACCATTACGTTTGAGCCGGACGGAGACATTTTCAAAGAGAAAGAGTTTGACTTCAAGCGCATCCTCACTCATTTAAGACAACAGGCGTACCTCACTCCCGGAGTAAAGATTGTCATCAAAGACCAGAGGGGAAAGGAGCATCAGCAGTATGCGTTCTATTTTGAGGGAGGATTGGGATCCTACATCCAGTATCTGACCGAAGACCTCACTCCTCAGCACGATTCCGTGTTCTACGTGAAAGGGGAAAAGGAAGGCGTGCAGGTGGAGGCCTCGCTGCGCTACACGGAAGAGTTTGAAACCTACGAAGAAAGCTTTGCAAACAATATCGGCACCCAGGAAGGAGGCATGCATCTTACGGGATTCCGCACCGCGCTCACGCGTACCTTGAACGACTACGGAAAGAAGAACAATTTCCTGAAAGGGGAGGATACCTTGACCGGAGAAGACGTGAGAGAAGGCATGACTGCCGTGGTTTCGGTAAAGATCAAAGATCCTCAGTTTGAGGGGCAGACCAAGGCAAAGCTTGGGAACCCTGAAGCAAAGACAGCGGTAGAAGCCGTGGTCGGAGAAGCGCTTGCTGATTTCTTGGAGCGCAATCCTCAGGATTCAAGAGCCATCATTGAGAAGTGTTTGCTTTCGGCAAAAGCGAGGAAAGCTGCAAAAGCAGCCCGCCAAACCATTTTGAGAAAAGGGGCGCTGGAAGGGCTTTCGCTTCCAGGAAAACTTGCCGATTGCTCTTCCCGGAACCCGGAGGAATCAGAATTGTACATCGTGGAGGGGGAGAGTGCCGGAGGATGTTTTTCTGGAGATACAATGATCGCTTTAGCCGACGGAAGAAGCATAAGCTTTGAGAATCTTATTGAAGAATATAACCAAGGAAAGAAAAATTACTGCTATACAGTGCTTGCAAACGGCTCTATAGGGATTGAGCTTATTGAACATCCTCGCAAGACAAAAACAGACGCCGAGGTATTGAAAGTGATTCTGGATAACGGAGGGGAAATAATTTGTACTTCTGATCATAGGTTTATGCTCGGAGACGGAAGTTATACAAAGGCGAGAGACCTGCAAGCTGGTACAGTTCTCAAAACTTTGTTGCAAGAAAGAAACAAAAAACCCGCTTTTTCTGCGGATTCTTTGGGTATCGCGCGCAATACCATTGCTCTCGAGTTGTCGTCTACAATAAGTATAGCAAATCAAGCTATTCTGTCAAGAGAAAAGAATGATGAGGCCTTTAAGCCGTGGACGGCACGGGAATTGCACCCGTCGATTCCTCGACGACAACTCGAGGACCGGTACTGCACGCCGCCCACGGCATATCTATTATACTCTGAACAAGATGATTTCAAAAAGGTACAAAGTGTAGTACTCCTTGAAGAGAGAATAGATGTATATGACTTAGAAGTGAAAGGAACTCATAACTTTGCTTTGGCATCAGGAGTGTTCGTGCATAATAGTGGGAAGCAAGCTCGCGACAGAAGGTTCCAGGCGATTCTTCCGTTGCGGGGAAAGATTCTCAACGTGGAACGGGCCAGATTGGATAAGATCCTGGACTCCAAAGAGATCAGGGCGTTGGTGATCGCAGTAGGAACCGCCATCGGAGAGGATTTTGACATTGAAAAAGCGAGATACCACCGCATCATCATCATGACGGATGCGGACGTGGACGGCTCCCACATCAGGGCGCTTCTCCTCACCTTGTTCTACCGCTACTTAAAGCCCATTATAGACAAGGGCTATTTGTATATCGCCCAGCCTCCTTTGTACCGCATCCAGATGGGAAAACAGGTTTCCTACGCGTATGCGGAAGCCGAGAGAGATAAGATTTTGGCTTCCTTGAAGAAAGAAAAGGGGGTATCTGTGCAGCGGTATAAAGGTTTGGGAGAGATGAACCCAGGCCAGCTGTGGGAGACCACCATGAGTCCTTCCCAGAGAATTTTATTGCAGGTCAATGTGGAGGATGCCAAGGAGGCGGAAAAGACCTTTGACGTCTTGATGGGAGACGAGGTGCTGCCCCGCAAGAAGTTCATCCAGACCCATGCAAAGTCTGTAAAGAACCTGGACATTTGAGCGGAGTTGGTGTATACCATATTCACATAAGCAGAGCTTGTTTCTCGCTATAGCTCAAAATGAAACCATCATTGTTCTCAGCAATCCCTGGATTTCTCCGCGAAGTATATCTGGAGGCAAAACGAGTGAATTGGCCCACAAGAAAAGAAGTGACTCAGAATACGCTCTTGGTCGTGGGAATCTCTTTTGCGACAGCGGTTTTCCTGGGAACGGCTGATTTCCTGTTCGGTCTGCTTTTGCAGCAGCTTGCCAAGTGATATATGCCAAAACAGCAGTCTACAACGGAACGGAACTGGTATGCCATACACACCTATTCGGGGTATGAGGACGCGGTGGCAAAGAACCTCAAGCAGAGGATTGAGTCTTTGGGCATGGAAGACAAGATTTTCAACGTCATGGTGCCCAAGGAAAAGAAGATCAAGATCAAGGGAGGGAAGCGGAAGCTCGTTGAGGAGAAGATATATCCTGGATACGTGCTCGTGGAAATGGTGGTGACAGACGACTCCTGGTACGTGGTGAGGAACACCCCCAATGTGACGGGATTCATCGGGTCTGGCACCGTGCCCGTCCCCGTGTCCAAGGAAGAAGTGGATGTGCTCCAGGGCCGCATGAAGCAGGAAGCTCCGACCTTCTCCATTGAGCTGAAGGAAGGGGATCTGGTGAAGATCACAGACGGTCCCTTCAAGGATTTCGACGGAAAGATTTCAGACATCGACAGAGAAAAGGGAAAGATACGCGTATTGGTAAACATGTTCGGCAGGGATACTCCGGTGGAACTGGATTCCCTCCAGATAAAAAAGGTTTGATTCCTCACGGAATGAAAGAACGTATAATTCCATATGGCAAAAAAACTTAAAGCATCGGTCAGATTGCATATTGCCGCAGGTTCTGCCACCCCTGCTCCTCCCGTGGGGCCTGCGTTGGCCCAGCACGGAATGAACATAGGGGAGTTCTGCCAGAAATTCAATGAAATGACGAGGTCTCTGCAGGGATTCAAGCTTCCCGTGGACGTTTTGGTGTATGACGACAGGTCGTATGAAATTAAGCTCCATCAGCCCCAGGCTTCCCAGCTCATCAAGAAAGCAGCCAATGTTGAGAAGGGCTCGGGGAACCCGAGCAAGACCAAGGTTGGGAAGATCTCCAGGGCTCAGCTCAGGCAGATCGCCGAGCAGAAGATGCAGGACCTCAACACAGACGATCTTGACCAGGCAATGAAGAGTATCGAAGGGACTGCCAAGTCTTTGGGCATTACCGTTGAATAGTAATTGGCCATGGTGGACTACACCAATCCTCAGAACTTCACCCTTCCTAACCGCCCTTCCTGGGACGAGTATTTCATGATGGCAGCCAAGCTGGCCTCCACTCGGGCAACCTGCCTCCAGAGAAAGGTGGGCACGGTGATCGTGAAACAGAAGCGCATCATCGCGACAGGGTTCAACGGTTCTCCTCCTGGGCTTCCCCATTGTTCAGATGTCGGATGCCTCATACTTCCAGGACGGGGGACCGCCTGCCAGCGGGTATTGCATTCAGAGCATAACGCGGTGCTCCAGGATTCCCGCAATCTCGAGGGAGCGACTCTCTACACCTCGTTTCTTCCGTGCCTCAATTGCATGAAGACCGTCATTTCAGCGAAGATCAAGGAAGTCGTGTATGAGAAAGAGAACGAAGGAGAGAAGGACGAGTATGAGAACGCGAAGTTGGAGTTTGCCAGACAGGGAGGTCTTCAGCTTCGCAAGATTCCAGAGGTGGATATCGTGGGAATCCTATCCAAGTTTTTCTCCAAAGAGAATTGAAGAATCGCCCCAAAGGCGATTTTTGGTACGAAAAATTAAGGGTCTGTTGACAAATAACACGACACATGCTATTTATTTTTTAGCACAAAAACTGAACAGAGGAGGCTACGTATGTTAAAGATTGTTGTCGGCGAGGGATCAGTACAAGCTCTTCTTCGAGTAGCTCTTATTCCTAAAGTGGGAGAGCGAATCACAATAGAAGAGGAGCAGATTCTTGGAGGTGCGACCAGCAGTGTCGAACTGCTTGCTGGTGATACGTTCCTCCTCACCTCACAGAATACAATTGAGGTGGAAGGAGAAGGAAAACTGCCTTGGTTCGGAATTCAAAACATGAGATCTTTGGATTAGATGTTCCTCTTCGCAAGAGCTTTGACTTATTGAAGTCAGAGCTCTTTTTCTTTTTCGTAAAAACCTCCAGCGACCGTCAGGTCTCCCTTGATGGGAGGGTGAGGATCATAGTTTTCCAAGGTCACAAGTTCTGGCTTGAAATCGTCTATATTCTTGATGGAGGGATCCAGCTTTACCGTAGGGAAGGGCCTGGGTTCCCTGGAAAGCTGTTCCTTTACCTGTTCTACGTGGTTTTCATAGATATGCACGTCTCCGAATGTATGAATGAATTCTCCGGGCTCGTATCCGGTTATCTTCGCCAGGATAATTGTCAGCAATGCGTAGCTTGCAATGTTGAAGGGCACTCCCAGGAAGAGATCTGCCGAGCGCTGATACAGCTGCAAAGAGAGCTTGCCGTCTCGTTGCGATATCTGGTACATGTTGTGGCAAATGGGGAAACGGGAGGCGTCTTCGTAGGAAGCCATGGTGTACAGGTATTCTGGATTCCAGGAATTCACAATGAGGTTTTTTGCGTCAGGGTCGTCTTTAAGCTCCTGAACTATCCATGTGAGCTGGTCTATGGTCCTTCCCTGGGTTCTTGTGGGCCACCTGCGCCATAACTCCCCGTAGATCCGAGGGAGGTTCCCATGTTTTTTCGCAAACTCCGCATCCTCGGCTATCTTCATGATGAATTCTTCCTTGGTCATCTGGGAAACTTTTCCGTCGTCGGCCTTCTTCTTGTAGATCTTGTATGGGTAGTCGTCCCAGATGTGGACGTTGTTATCTGCCAGTTATTTGATGTTTGAGGATCCTGACATGAACCATTAGAGTTCATGGACCCCTCCTTTCCAGTAGACCTTCTTGGTGGTGAGCAGGGGAAACCCTTGGGAGAGATCGTATCGGGTCTGGCGGCCGAAAAGACTATGCAGAATCACGTCTGTGCCCCGGTCTACTTTTCTCACCCCGTGCTCTAAGGCCTCTTTGAGCAGATTCAGATATTGGTTCTCTGGATGCATTATGATACTATACCAAAATGAATGTTTTTTTGATAGCGGCTTTATCGGCCGACGGATTCATCGCAAAGAACCCAAGCCACCTTTCCATAGACTGGACGAGCAAAGAAGACAAGCAATTCTTTATTGAGCGGACCAAGAAGGCAGGCGTGGTAGTCATGGGGTCTGCGACCTACGAGACCTTTATGAGACCCCTCAAAGACCGCCTCAATATCGTGTATTCCAGGTCTAAGGCATATGAAGGGGTGGAAACCACCCACAAGAGCCCGCAGGACCTTATTACGGAGCTTAAAGGCAGGGGATATGAGGAGGCGGCAATATGCGGGGGAGCCAGCATATACACTCTGTTTATGGAGGCCAACCTCATACAGACCCTTTACCTGACAATAGAGCCTGTCCTGTTCGGCCAGGGGGTATCCCTTTTTACAAAGCCCATGGACCAAAAGCTCTTATTGGTGTCGTCGGAAAAGCTTAATGATCAAGGGACAGTATTGTTTGAATATAGCGTGCAGACATGAATTACCGAGGAGTCATTATTGAAGAAAGTTTAGGAAACCTTTCTATCCTGAAGGATCTCAAAATCTTAGAAATGTTTTTGACCAAATAGGTGGTATTTGTTACACTAGGCATATGGCAATCGGAGCGGCAAAAAACAAAAGTTTAGGAATAGGGATTGAAGTAAAAACCTTTATCTTGCATGCATTGCAGGAAGTCTTAAGAGATCCTGATTTTAGACTGGAACTTACTTCAAAAGCAGATAGGAGACTTAAGCAGGCAGTAGCATACAAAGGGAAAACGATATCCCTTTCGGAGATTAAAAAGAAAAATTTCTAAAAGAAGATGGAACGATGGAAAGTAGAATTGACTAAAAACGCTCAGGAAGATTTGGATAGATTAGAACGTTTTATTCGATATCGTATTCTTGCTAAGCTTTCATGGTTGGAAGAAAACTTCGAACATACCACCCCTCTTCCTCTACAAGGGAAATGGAGGGGATTTTTTAAATTAAGAGTGGGAGATTGGAGAATTATCTATTCGATACATTTATCAAAACATCTTCTTATTGTTTGTTATATCGATCGTCGTGATCAAATATATGAAATATAGATATGGTATTGGGTATTGAAGAACTGCACAGGTTGGTGAAAGAGAAGCAGCTCGTGGAAGGGCTGTCTGAAAGGGAATTGGAGAATCCGGAAGGAGCGGGGTTTGATTTGAGAGTGGGGGAGATCTATGAAGCAGAGGGCCAGGGGTTCCTCGGCGTCGCCGAGCGGGAAACTCCAAAGATGAAGCTCATTGCAAAGTATGAAGAAGGAACTACCCTCTCTGTTGTTATCAAGCCGCATACCTACTACGTCATGAGAATTGTTGAGAAAGTAAATCTTCCGGAAGATCTGTTCGCGCTTCCGGCTTCCCGTTCCACCCTGTATCGTTCAGGGGTGTATGTGTTCTGCGGGCCGGTGCATCCCGGGTACAGGGGAGAGCTGTCTATGGGGCTGTATAACTTCCGGAATGAAGACTTCAAGCTTGAAATGGGAGCTCGAGTGGTGAACATCACCTTTTTCCAGGTGCAAGGAAAAGGAAACATGTACCGGGGCCAATGGCAGGGGGGCAGGGTGACGACCAACGAAAAAGAAACCCAGGTATAAGGCTTGGCAACATCCTCATTCTCTGATAGACTTTTCACCATACGTTCTTTTTGTATTTGAGAAAGGAGGGAATCCATTGTCTGGTGAAAATGTGCTGGTAGTTCCGAGGACAAGACTTTTCCATGGGGAAGAGCCCTTTGAAGGGTTTAAGTTCTTGGAAGGACATGGCCTTCTCCATGGGATATGTGCAGATGCAGTATGGATGCCTCAAGATCTCGCTGAAACAGATGAAGATTACAAGCAACTCATTCCTATCGCTCTCGCGGTGGATTGGGAGATGAAAAAGGCGTTCTGCTACCAGCGTGCAGCAGATGATGCTTCCTATCAAGAGAAAAGGTTGCAAATGCTCTTTTCTCTTACTATCGGAGGTCATATCAAACAGAGCGATGCTTTGGTGCAAAGTTCGGCCCATCCTGAAGATGTCGCATGGAATGGTTTGATGCGGGAGTTGCAAGAAGAAGTAGCCGTTACCAATACAAGCGATACTATTGATTCTCTCACCGGCTTCCTCGCTCTCATTAACAGCGAGCTGACGCCTGTAGACAGAGTGCACATAGGGGTTCTGGCTCTTATGGTGCTTCCTAGGGGTGCAACCATAAAAATGAGAGATCCAGAAATTGCTTTTGGTGCTTGGAGGTCTATTTTTGACATCCAACATAGACTGTCTTCTTTAGATTTTGCGGTTGAAACCTGGGCAAGGATTGCATTCCAGGCACTACAGGAAGTTCGCAGACAAGATCCAATTCACTTCCCTTCTCGATCATGACCGCTTGAAGCGGTCTTTTTTTATTCAGGATTTTTAGGTATTATGAACGTACTATGATCACTGCCTCTGTCTTCGGGCAAGGGTAGTTTTTTTATGGTATGATTTAAGGCATGAAGTATATTCCTACCATAGGACTGGAGATCCATGCGGAATTAAAGACCAGGAGCAAGATGTTTTGCTCCTGCAAGAACGATCCGTTGGAAAAAAAGCCCAATGTGAATGTATGTCCGGTATGCATGGGGCATCCGGGAACCCTTCCCGTTGCCAACGAAGACGCGATCAAGAAAGTAATCCAAGTGGGGCTTGCCTTGGGGTGCGAGATCGCAGAGAGGTCCAAGTTCGACCGCAAGAACTATTTCTACCCCGATCTTCCCAAGGGGTATCAGATAAGCCAGTACGATATGCCTTTGTGCGAGAAAGGAAGTCTTCGTATTGGGGAGAGAGATATTCATATTACGAGAATTCATCTTGAAGAAGATACCGGACGGCTTCTGCACGGAGATAAAGAATATTCTCTTGTTGATTTTAACAGGGCTGGGATTCCCTTGATGGAGCTGGTGACAGAGCCCGATATCGCTTCAGCTGCGGAGGCGAGATCGTTCGCCCAGGAGTTCCAGCTCATTCTGAGATACCTTGGAGCGTCGTCCGCCGACATGGAAAAAGGCCAGATGAGGGTTGAGGCAAACGTATCCATCAGAGAAGAGGGAACGGTAAAGCTTGGCACCAAGGTGGAGGTGAAAAATCTCAATTCATTCCGCTCCGTAGAGAAAGCGATTCTTTTTGAGACAGAGCGCCAAACAAAACTTTTGGAAAAAGGGGAGAAGGTGTTGCAGGAAACACGTGGATGGAATGACGCAACCGAAGAAACCGTTTCCCAGAGGGAAAAGGAAGAGGCCCATGACTATAGGTACTTCCCGGAGCCTGATATCCCTCCCATGCGTTTCACGAAAGACGAGATCTCAATGATCAGAGGCAGAGTTCCCGAGCTCCCTCGGCAGAAAAGAGAAAGGTTCCGGAACGAGTACGGTCTTTCCGCGCAAGAGATCGAGATATTCGTTGCAAAGAAAGATCTGGGAGAGTTTTTTGAGAATGTGGTGTCAGAGCTTGGAGAAGGAGATACTCCAGCTGCAAAGAAAGAGATCCAGCTGGCCGCACATTATATACTCTCTGACCTTTCGGCTTTTTTGAATGAGAGTTCTTTTGAGGCGTTAAAGATTACGGCCGAAGACTTTGCAGAGCTCATTTCCTTGATTGAAAAAGGAACGATATCGAGCGCCATTGCAAAGCAGGTGCTCCAAGAGATGTTCGCCACTGGAAAAGACCCGG